>CBIMJO010001014.1:0-4408 GCA_966244135.1 uncultured Actinocrispum sp.
TCGCGGCGATCTCGTTCCCGGAGTGCTTCCTGGGCCTGTTCCCGGGCTGGGGCGGCACGCAGCTGCTGCCGAACCTGATCGGCGCGGACCGCGCGGTGACCGTGATCATCGAGAACGCGCTGAACCAGAACAAGATGCTCAAGCCGGCCGAGGCGTTCGGCCTGGGCATCGCCGACGTGCTGCTGGACTCGGCGGACTACCTCGAGCAGTCGCTGCTCTGGCTGGCCGGCGTGGTGAACGGCACGGTCAAGGTCGAGCGCCCGGAGATCGACCGCGGCGAGGCCTGGGACGCGGCCGTCGCCCGCGCCAAGGCTTTCGTCGCAGCCAAGACCCACGGCGCCTCCCCTGGCTCCACCAAGGCGGTCGAGCTGCTCGAGCTGGCCCGCGAGAACGACCTCGAGCGCGGCTACGAGGCCGAGAACGAGGCGCTCGCCGACGTCGTCATGGGCGATGAACTGCGGGCCGGGCTGTACTCGTTCAACCTCGTGCAGAAGCGCGCCCGGCGCCCAGCCGGCGCTCCGGACAAGTCGCTGGCCCGCCCGGTGACCAAGGTCGGCATCGTCGGCGCGGGCCTGATGGCCTCGCAGATGGCGCTGCTGTTCGCCCGGCGCCTGCACGTCCCGGTGGTGCTGACGGACATCGACCAGGCCCGGGTGGACAAGGGCGTCGGCTACGTGCACACCGAGGTCGACAAGCTGCAGGGCAAGAAGCGGATCTCGCCGGACGAGGCGAACCGGCTCAAGGCGCTGGTCTCCGGTTCGCTGGACAAGGCCGCGTTCGCCGACGCGGACTTCGTGATCGAGGCCGTGTTCGAGAACCTGGAAGTCAAGCAGCAGGTGTTCGCCGAGGTCGAGGAGTTCGTGACGCCGGAGTGCGTGCTGGCCACGAACACGTCCTCGCTGTCCATCACGGACATGGCGTCCAAGCTGCAGCACCCCGAGCGGGTGGTGGGCTTCCACTTCTTCAACCCCGTCGCGGTCATGCCGCTGCTGGAGATCATCCGCGCCGACAAGACCGATGACGCCACCCTGGCGACCGCGTTCAAGGTCGGCAAGGAGCTGAAGAAGTCCTCGGTGCTGGTCAAGGACGCGCCCGCGTTCGTGGTGAACCGCCTGCTCACGCGGTTCCTCGGCGAGATCACCGCGGCGCTGGACGAGGGCACGCCGTTCGAGGTGGCCGACCACGCGCTGGACCCGTTGGGCCTGCCGATGACGCCGATGATCCTGCTGCAGCTGGTCGGCCCGGCGGTCGGCTTGCACGTCGCGGAGGTCATGCACAACGCGTTCCCGGACCGGTTCGGCGTGTCGGAGAACATGAAGCGGTTCGTCGAGGCGGGCAAGACCGCGGTGTGGCAGTGGGACGCGCAGGGCAACCAGGCCCTCGACCCCGAGGTCGCCGCGCTCTGGCAGGCCGGTGACTCGCCGTCGACGTCCCAGCAGCTGCTGGACCGCACGCTCGACGCGCTGGCCGACGAGATCCGGCGGATGCTGGACGAGGGCGTCGTGGCAGAGGCGCAGGACATCGACCTGTGCCTGATCCTGGGCGCGGGCTGGCCGTTCTGGCTCGGCGGGATCACGCCGTACCTGGACCGCGCGGGCGTGTCCGAGCGCGCGACCGGCAAGCGGTTCCTGGCGCCGGGTGTGGCCAGCGTCCCGGTGTAGCAGTCGCTGCTGGTGGCCCCCGCTCGGAGCGTTTGAGTGGGGGCCACCTGCTGGCCATGTTGGACTCATAGCGTCCGCCGCATGACCGACCGGAGAAGATTCCTCAAGCGCGCAGGGCTGTTCGGTGCCGCGGCCGTCGGGGGCGAACTGCTCGCGGCTGCCCCGGCATCCGCCGACATCACCTCGGAACTGGGCCGCCTGCTGGGCCGCGACCGGTACCGCTGGCTGGCCGGCGACCATCACACCCACACCCAGTACTCGTACGACGCGATGTACACAGTGGACAACGTGGTGTCCGGCGCGCTGCGCAACGACGTGTCCTGGCTGGTGATCACCGACCACGGGTATCCCGCGCACGAGAAGTCCTCGGTCGAGCCGACCAATGCGGATGTCCGGGCCGCCCGCCGCCGTCACCCGGGAATCCTGCTGTGGCAAGGCATCGAGTGGAACGTGCCCGGCGCCGAGCACGCCACCGTGTTCTTCGCGCCCGGCTCCGACGAGGCCGCCCTGCTGCGCGAGTTCGAGCGTTCGCACGACTCCCGGCTGCAGAACGACGGCTCCAGCTCGCCGGAGAACGAGGCGCGCGCGGTGGCGGCGGTCAACTGGTTGAAGGCCAACACCCGCGACCCGATCGTCGTGGTGAACCACCCCTCCCGCAACGGCCGCGTGGCCCCGCACGAGCTGCGGGCGCTGCGCGACACCGGGATCGTCATCGGCATGGAGGGCGCGCCGGGAGCGCAGGCCGACGGCTTCCCCAAGCCGGACGGCAACGGCGGCGCCCGCGGCGGCTACGTGAACAACCCGGGAGCCGATTCGTGGCCGGGCTATCCCGCCGAGGCGTACCGGACGTACGGCGGCTTCGACTGGATGACCGCGGCTCTTGGCGGCGTGTGGGACTCGCTTCTGGCCGAGGGCAAGGGTTTCTGGATCACCAGCAACTCCGACTCGCACTACAACAGAGGCGACCGCATGGTTCGCCCAGCCGTGCCGGACGGCCTCTACGACCAGACCGGCAAGTACCCGGATCCCCTTCACGTTGACACACCCCAAATCCTGGCTCCGTACGCGGACTTCTACCCCGGCGAGTTCAGTCGCACAGTCGCCGGCACTTCTCACCGTAGCTTCGCCGGGGTGACCGACGCACTACGTTCCGGGCGCCTGTGGATAACTCACGGGGGCTTGGTGCGGAATTTGGAGTTCTCGGCCTACGCCAACGGTTCCACAGCAGTAATGGGTGGCCGCCTGCGAGTGCGCAAAGGCTCGAACGTCACGGTGGTGATGGTCGCGGAGCTCGCGTGCCGCCCGAACGGCAGCGGCAAGATCCCCCGCCTGAACCGCTTGGACCTCATCCAAGGCCCGGTAACGGGCCCAGCGGCCCCTGACACCATGCGCGCCGAGGGCGTCACCGTCGCGGAGTCCTTCGAACCCCACTGGTGGCCCGGAAACACGGTGCTGTTCACCCACACCTTCCGCAACGTCCGCGCCCCCTTCTACACCCGCCTGCGCGGCACCGACGGCAACCGCCACACCCCCGGCGGCATCGAACCCATCGCGGACGTGATCGGCCAGTCAGATCCCTTCCAGGACCTCTGGTGCTACACCAACCCCATCTTCATCGACGTGTGGTGAGGGTTCCTCGTCGGCCGGCCGGGGTTCCGCCTCGGCCGGCTCGTCGTCCATTGTGGCCACTCCGTCCTGCGACGAGAGTGCCGACGAGACCAGGCTCGGCGCGACTCCCGGTTCCATGACAACCGGGGTCTCGGCTCGCACCTTGGGTGGCGCGGGCGTCCAGTTCTTCAGATGCTGCACCACTTCCTCGTAGAACGAGCCAACCGCCTGCAGCACCGAATCAATGAACGCGCCTTTGCCGGATCCCCGTTTCGTGCCCATGGGAACCATGTTCGCCACCCGGAACGACTTCAGTTCCTTGGAACCGTCTCCCAGCAGAAGCTTGGGATCGTCACGCAAACGGCCCAGCAACTCGGCGGCGCCGGGCCCGCGGGCATGCAGGTGGAATGCGTCGACTCGTGCGGTCGCGGGTGCGTTCTTCAATTGCCGGACCAGCCACATGACCCGCGTCGTGCCGCGCCCTTCCCTGGGTGCGTCCACATCGATATGGCAGATGACCTGATTGGCACGAAGGTCCGCGGTCACCACCAACGAACCAACAGTGTCCGGAATGCGGATCGCCGCCGTCAACGTGCCGGTATCCGCCAACTGGGCGACCTGCGCCTGCAAGCGGATCTGCGGTTCCGCCGATTCCTTTCTGGACAGAACAGTCACCACTTCGGTGCCCAGTCGCCTGCCAAGGTGCAGTGCCGTGTAGTTCATCAGAGCGTCGAACCGGGTTGCGATTTCCGCGGCCGGCGGATCGGCTGCCCGCAGCGTTCCCGAGCGCACCGCGTCGCGCACCGTCACCCAGGAAGGTCCCATGTCGTCGAAGGCCATCGCGCCGGACTTCGGGTGTTCCAGATACCTGATCAACTCGCCCAGTACCCAGGCCTGGTCCGGGTCCGCGACACCGCGGTGCTCTTTCTGCAGCACCGCCTCATAGAGGACTTTGGTCCACGGAATGTGATACAACGCGACCTTCTTGAGCTTTCGCTTGTCGACCTTGGTCGGATGCTGGCCCGGTGCGGGCGGTATCTCGTTCGAAATCGTGATCAGGGCGTCGAATCCCTGTTCCCTGGCCACATCCAGATACGCTTCCAGCTTGGGTACGCAGGGTGCTTCCAGCTCTTTGCCGC
>CBIMJO010001015.1:0-4407 GCA_966244135.1 uncultured Actinocrispum sp.
GGCTGAAGTCTCGCGAAGAGTCCACAGTGAACCGTCCGGCGCCGACGATGGCCTCGGAGTTCGTGCGGGTCAGCTCCCCGAGACGCGACGACAACCGAGGCAGCGCACCGGAATCCTTCATCCGGTGCAGCAACTGCTGCGTCCCCCAGGTCCCCGCCGCCAGAACCACGTGCGAAGCGGTCAGCGAATGCTTGAACCGCTTGCCAGTCTTGCGAAGCGCGACCGTGAACGTGCCGTCCGCACGCTCGGCCACACCCGTCACAGTGGTCAGCGGAATGACCCGGGCCCCGCCCTTTTCCGCCAGGTACAAGTAGTTCTTGACCAACGTGTTCTTCGCGCCCACCCGGCACCCGGTCATGCACGACCCGCACTCGGTGCACCCGGTCCGCGAAGGCCCCGCGCCACCGAAGAAAGGATCCTCAACGTCGGAGCCCGGCTTGCCGAAGTACACGCCGACCGGCGTCGGGTGGTACGAGTCGGCGACGCCCAGATCCGCCGCGACCTTCTGCATGACCTCGTCCGACGGCGTGACGGTCGGGTTGGTCACCACGCCGAGCATCCGGCTCGCCTGGTCGTAGTGCGGCTCCAGCTCCCCACGCCAGTCTGTGATGTGCGCCCACTGTTTGTCCGCGTAGAACGGCTCCAGCGGGCGGTACAAGGTGTTCGCGTACACCAGCGAACCCCCGCCGACCCCCGCGCCTGCGAGGACCATGACGTCCCGCAGCAGGTGGATCCGCTGGATGCCGAAGCAGCCGACCGCGGGCGCCCACAGGTAGCGGCGCAGGTCCCATGACGTCTTGGCGAACTCGTCGTCCGCGAACCGCCGACCGGCCTCGATCACGGCCGCCCGGTAGCCCTTCTCGGTCAGCCGGAGCGCCGCCACGCTGCCGCCGAACCCCGAGCCCACGATGATGACGTCATAGTCGACCATCCCCTGAGGCTAGTTCGGCGGACGCGTTCTGACTAGCGGTAAGTTTCTCGTCGGTAACATCCGTTCGGAGCAGGCTGTACCCGACCAGGTCATGCCGGACACCGGCCCGCTCCTGCGCGCCCCGCAGGACACCCTCCCGGGTGAAACCCGCCCGCTCCAGGGTGCGCTGGGCGGGCACGTTGGTGACGTCCGTGCTGGCCTCCAGGCGGTCCACCTCGGTCGTCTCGAACAGGTGCCGGACCAGCAACCGCACCGCCTCGGCGCCTGCCCCACGGCCCCGCGCGGCGGGCAGCAGCCCGATGCCGAGGTTCCAGGCCACCGAGCCGAAGTTCGGGCCGTACGAGACCGCGTGCCAGCTGACGTTCCCGAGCACCTCGTCACCGGCCATGATCACCAGCCGGTACGCCTGCACCTGCAACGGCATCGGCCGCTCATCACGGTCGACGTCGTACGCGCCGTCGTTGCGTGCCTTGAACCACTCGGTGTCGCCGTCCTGCCATTGCGCCAGCTCGATCCCGTCGCCGCGCACCACGACGTCACGCATACAGCACGCCCCCAGTTCTGTAGTGCTAGCCGCGAATCGTCAGGCCGACCTTCTGGAACTCCTTGAGGTCCGAGTAGCCGGTCTTGGCCATCGCCCGGCGGAGTGCGCCGAACAGGTTCAGGGTGCCGTCGGCGTCGGTGGACGGGCCGAACAGCAGCGTCCGGAGGTCCACCTCGTTGTCGGCGGCCGGGACGACGCGGCTGCGGGGCAGCGAGGGGTGGGCCGCGGCCGCGGTCCAGTAGAGGCCCTGGCCGGGGGCTTCGGTGGCGCTGGCGAGCGGGGCGCCGAGCATGACCGCGTCCGCGCCGCAGGCGATGGCCTTGGCGATCTCGCCGCTGGTGTCGATCCCGCCGTCGGCGAGCACGTGCACGTACCGGCCGCCGGTCTCGTCGAGGTAGTCCCGGCGGGCTGCGGCCGCGTCGATGATCGCCGTCGCCATCGGGACGCCGATGCCCAGCACGCTGTCCGTACTGGTCACGCCGCTGCTGTAGCCGTAGCCGACGATCACACCTGCGGCGCCAGTCCGCATCAGGTGCATCGCGGTGCGGTAGTCATGCACACCACCCGCGACCACCGGGATGTCGAGGCCCTCGATGAAGCTCTTGAGGTTCAGCGGTTCCCCGTCGCGGGCCACGTGCTCGGCGGACACGATGGTGCCCTGCACGATCAGGATCTCCACGCCCGCGGCGATCAGGTCGGGGGTCAGCTCGGCGGCGCGCTGCGGCGAGACCCGCACCGCCACGGTCACGCCCGAGTCGCGGACCTCCTTGATCGCGTTGGCGATCAGGTCGGCCTGGATCGGCGCGGCCTGCAGGTCCTGCAGGACCCTGATGACCGCACTGGTCTCGGACGCGTCCTCGGCGGCCTCGATCAGCCGGAACAGGGCCTCCTCGACGTTGGCGTGCCGCGCCCACAGGCCCTCGGCGTTCAGCACGCCGAGGCCACCGAGCTCGCCGATGGCGATGGCGGAGCGCGGCGACACCACGGCGTCGGTCGGGTGGGTCACCAACGGGATGTCGAACCGGTAGGCGTCCAGCTGCCAGGCCGTGGAGACGTCCTTGGACGACCGGGTCCGCCGGGACGGCACGATCTCGATGTCACCGAGCTCGTAGGCACGCCGGGCGGTCCGGCCCATGCCGATCTCGACAAGGTCCCGCACTGTGAGTTGTCCTTCCCCGATGACCCGAGAAACTTCAGCGGGTCGTGTAGTTCGGCGCTTCGACGGTCATGGTGATGTCGTGCGGGTGGCTTTCCTTCAGGCCGGCCGCGGTGATCCGGACCAGCTGGGCGTCCTGCAGCTCGACGATGCTGCGCGAGCCGGTGTAGCCCATGCCCGAGCGCAGGCCGCCGACCAGCTGGTGCACCACGTTGGACAGCGGGCCGCGGAACGGGATGCGGCCCTCGATGCCCTCGGGCACCAGCTTGTCCTCGGCGAGCACGTCGTCCTGGAAGTAGCGGTCCTTGGAGTAGGACTTGCCCTCGCCGCGCGACTGCATCGCGGCCAGCGAGCCCATGCCCCGGTACGTCTTGTACTGCTTGCCGTTGTGCAGGATCAGCTCGCCCGGCGACTCCGCGGTACCGGCCAGCAGGCTGCCCAGCATGACCGAGCTGGCGCCGGCCGCGATGGCCTTGGCGATGTCACCCGAGTACTGGATGCCGCCGTCGCCGATCACCGGGACACCGGCCGGCCCGCAGGCCAGGTTCGCCTCGTAGATCGCGCTGATCTGCGGCACGCCCACCCCCGCGACCACACGCGTGGTGCAGATCGAGCCCGGGCCGACGCCCACCTTCACGCCGTCCGCACCCGCCTCGACCAGGGCCTGGGCACCCGCACGAGTGGCCACGTTGCCGCCGACCACGTCCACCACGTCACCCAGCTCCTGCTTGAGCCGGGCGACCATCTCGACGACGTTGCGCTGATGACCGTGCGCGGTGTCCACCATCAGCACGTCCACACCCGCGTCCACCAGCGCCATCGCGCGCTTGTGCGCGTCGTCGCCGACCCCGATCGCGGCCGCGCACAGCAGCCGCCCGTCCGGGTCCTTGGTGGCCATCGGGTACTGCTCGGTCTTGACGAAGTCCTTGACCGTGATCAGGCCGCGCAGCTTGCCCGCGCCGTCCACGATCGGCAGCTTCTCCACCTTGTGCCGGCGCAGCAGGCCGAGCGCGGCCTCAGCGGACACCCCGACCTGGGCGGTGACCAACGGGCCCTTGGTCATCACCTCGCTGACCTTCTTGGTGTGGTCCAGCTCGAAGCGCATGTCGCGGTTGGTGATGATGCCCACGAGCTTGCCCGTGGCGTCCGTCACCGGCAGGCCGGAGATCCGGTAGCGCGCGCACATCGCGTCGACCTCGGCCAGCGTGTCCTCGGGCGAACAGGTGACCGGGTCGGTGACCATGCCGGCCTCCGACCGTTTCACCGTCTCGACCTGGCCGGCCTGCACGTCGATCGGGAGGTTGCGCTGCAGTACCCCGATGCCGCCCTGGCGGGCCATGGCGATGGCCATCCGCGCCTCGGTGACGGTGTCCATGGCCGCGGAGGCCAGCGGGACGCGCAGGGTGATGTTCCTCGAGAGCCGGGTACTCGTGTTCACTTCGCTGGGGACGACATCCGACTCCGCCGGTAGCAGCAGGACATCGTCGAAGGTCAGGCCGAGCATCGCGAACTTGCTCGGTACCTCGGGGGAGGTGAGCTCGCTGGTCATGGTGGGTGGCGGGCCTTCCTACGCCTGACGTGCGCCTCGCCCGACTGTTTTCCCAGGCGAGGCCGTTGACACCATGGTATCTGGACAGTGTCCGGGGCCCGTTCGGTACCGTGCGAGACCGTGCCGCACGACTCATTGCCCCCAGACCCCTTCGCGGGCGACCCGGACGACCCCGCCCGGGCCATCGCCGACCCCGAGGACGAGATCGGTCCGCCCATGGCCGAGGA
>CBIMJO010001016.1:0-4404 GCA_966244135.1 uncultured Actinocrispum sp.
TCACGCAGCGCAAACAGGCCGAGGACGTGCGGATGTGGCGTCCCGCGGACGGTGTGCTCATGCTCGCCGGGCACACCAGCGGGTACGCGATCGAGCCGCGGGGCGAGTACGTCTTCGGAGTCGTTGCCGAGCAACCGATGCACTCCCGCCGCGGCCGGCAGTACCGCGAAGTGCAGCCGGGTCAGCTCGTCGCCTGGGACCCGTCGCAAGCGCATTCCGGCGAATCCGGTACGCCGTGGTTCGCCCGCCTCGCGATCATCGAGGGTGACGCGCACGACCTTGCCAACGTCGAGTTCCCCGAACCCGTGCTGTCCGATCCGGAGCTGGCGCACCAGTTCGTCCGGTTGCACCAGTTGCCCGCGGGCATTCAGCTGGACGAGCAACTCGTGACATGGCTGAATGCCGTTGTCGCGAAGCATTCTCCGGTCCGTCGGGACACAACTCCGGCTGGTGCCAAGGAGTTCCGGCTGGCGAGCGAGTATCTCGCCGAACACCCGGAACGGACCGTGAGCCTGGCCGAACTCGCGGGAGTAGCTGGTACGACCAGCTTCCAGCTCATCCGGCTGTTCCGTGAGCACACCGGCCTGCCGCCGCACGCGTTGCACGTCGCGCACCGTATCCGCCTGGCGCGCCGCCTGCTGGAGGCCGGACATTCCGTCGCGGATACCGCCGCACGCACGGGTTTCACCGACCAAAGCCATCTGCACCGGCACTTCCGGCGCGCGCTCGGCTTCACACCCGTGGCGTACCAACGATTACTCTCCGGCAGCAGCTAACCTGTCCGGGTGCCTACGGAGACGATCAACCACACCCGGCTCCACAAAGCCGAACTGGACAAGCTGAAGACGCAGGTCAGCAAGATCCGTTACGCCTGCGAGCAGCTGAACGAGCCGGTCACCGCCGATGTGCAGGGGTGGCTGCGCCAGTTCGGCGTGGTCGTCGACCGCTCGTACGCGTCCGCGATCGTCAACAAGTGGCGCAAGGAACACGACTTAGCGACGACCGGAGGCATGCCCGTGCTGTCCCCGGAATTGCTGGCCGAGATCGACCAGATCAACGCCGGCGAACCGGAAATGCCTGTCGTGCACGAAGAACCGATTGTCATCGCGGAAAAGCCGATCGTCGCTCCGGAACGGCCGGAGGCGCTGCAGCGCGGGCTGGTCGTCGCGTGGATTTCGTTCATAGTGGGCGGTTTGGTGTCGGTCGCGGCGAACGTGGCCCACACGCTGTACCCGACCGCCGCGCAGATCGCCGACTGGACGGCCACCGGCAAGGCGGCAAGTGACTGGACGCCACCGCCTGGCGCCATGGTCTTCGCCGCGTTCTGGCCGATCGCGTTGATCCTCGCGGTGGAAGTGATCACGCGAGCCCAGTGGCGCAAGGGTTTTCTGTTCGGGCTCGCTCGTTATGGCGGCACGACGCTGGTCGCCGCGGTGGCCGCGATCATGTCGTACCGGCACATGTCCGGCCTGCTCGCGATCTGGGGCGAGGACTGGTGGGGCGCGCACCTCGGGCCGCTCGCCGTGGACGGCCTGATGGTCGTTTCCGCCGCCGCGTTGCTGAGCATGAGCCGTAACAAGGAAAAGGCCCCCGCCTGACGGCGAGAGCCCAATCTTTTACCGCACCGAACATTTCGACGGGTCAGTCGCAACCGCACGATTTGCGGTGCATGAGTACGGGCTGCAAACGGGTCGTGGTCGGTGGGCGGGACGGATCCGCGATCCGGGCCAGCAGCATTCGCACCGCGGTCCGGCCGATTTCCGCGATCGGCTGGGCCATTGTGGTGATCGGCGGATCGAGCAGGTCCGCCCATTCCACGTCGTCGTATCCCACGACAGCCAGATCCGTGCCGATTTTCCGGCCGCGGCGGCGGGCCTCGTGCAGAACGCCGGAGAGCATCACGTTGTTGCCCGCGACGACCGCGGTCGGCGGGTTCGCTAAGTCGAGCAGCTTGCCCAGTGCGGCGGCGGCCGGCTCGGCGGCCGACTCGCCGGACTGCACCAGGTTCTCGTCCCAGATCAGGCCGGACCGGCCCAGCCCGAGGCGGTAGCCCAGAACGCGCTCGGAGGTGGTCGCCAGGCCCTCGGCGCCGCTGATCATCCCGATCCGGCGGTGCCCGCGGTCGGCCAGGTGCTGGACCAGCGCGGACGTGGCGTGCACGTTCTCCGGGCCCACCTGGTCGACGTCCTGGCTCACGGTCAGCCGGTCCACCAGGACCATGGGGATGCCCAGCTGCTTGAGCTCCGGCAGCACCGTCCCGGCCGCGCGGGGCGACGGCGTCAGGATCAGGCCGTCCACCCGCCGGGAGCGCAGGGTGCGGACCGCGGACTGCTCGGCCGAGGCCTCGTCGTGCGTGTCGGTGAGCACCAGCGTGTAGCCCGACTTGGTGGTCTCGTGCTCGATCGCCTGGATCAGCTCGGCGAAGTAGGGGTTGGCGACCAGCGAGATCGCGACACCCAACGATCGGGTGCCGCCGGTGACCAACGATCGGGCGATCGCGTCACCGGTGTAGCCCGTGCGCTCGATCGCGTCCAGCACTCTGAACTTGGTTTCCGGCGCCACGGCGCGCGTGGAGTTCACCACGTGCGACACCGTGGTGATGGAGACGCCCGCCATCTGGGCGACATCCTTCATGGTGACCAAGCCAGGCTCCTGTATCGAACAAGCGGCAAGCGTTTGCGCAAACGGTTGCAACAGGCTATGTGAATCATTAACTTCCCCGCAACCAGCCACGCAGGAGGGAAGCCATGGGACGACGAGGTCTCGCACTCATCGCCGCTGCCGGTCTGCTCACGTTCGTCGCAAGTGGTTGTACCAGCCAGAAGACCGGCAGTGGTGGGCAACCCGCCGATGGCGGCAAGATCAAGGTCGGTCTCGTGACCAAGACCGACTCCAACCCCTACTTCGTCGCGCTGCGCGACTCGGCGAAGGACGAGGCCGGCAAGTCCGGCGCGGAGCTGATCGCGCTGGCCGGCAAGTTCGACGGCGACAACGAGGGACAGGTCGCCGCGATCGAGAACCTCGTGCAGCAGGGCGCGAAGACGATCCTGATCACGCCGAGCAACTCCACCGGCATCCTCGGCGCCATCAAGAACGCCCGTGACAAGGGCGTCCTCGTGATCGCGCTGGACACCGAGACGGATCCCAAGGACGCCGTCGACGCGACCTACGCCACGGACAACACGGAGGCGGGCCGGTTGCAGGGCTCATACGTGAAAGCCGCGCTCGGGTCCAAGGCGCCGAAGTTCATCATGCTGGACGGCACGCCCGGCTCAACCGTGAGTGAGCAGCGCCACAACGGGTTCCTGCAGGGTATCGGCGTGAAGGCAGGTGACCCGGCCATTCTCGGCGCGGAAGCCACGAACGGTGAACAGAACAAAGCCCAGCAGGTCACCGAGAACCTGCTCCAGCGCGACACCTCGTTGACGGCCGTCTATACGCTGAACGAGCCCGCGGGCCGTGGTGCGTATGTGGCGCTGCAGGCGAAGGGAATCGCCGGGAATGTCGTGATCGGCTCGATCGACGGTTCCTGCCAGGGCGTCACCGACGTGAAGGATGGCAAGGTGGCCGTGACGGTCATGCAGTTCCCGAAGAAAATGGCGGCACAGGGCGTGCAGGCCGCGGTCGAATTCAGCAAGTCGGGCAAGAAACCCAGCGGATTCATCAACACCGGCGTCGCGGTCATCACCGACAAGCCACTCGCCGGAATTCAAAGCCAGGACACCGCCTGGGGTCTGCAGAACTGCTGGGGCTGACCATGAAAACCGCGAATTCCCTTGCCAGTCCCCCAATAGCAGGCCCCCGCCCACCTCGGGGGGCGCCCCGTGGCCAGTCTATCGGGGGTGGGGTGCGGGGTGGGGGTTTTGGCGGGGTGAGTGCGTGCGAATGGGCCGTTCGCACGGAGTTCGCTCGGCTGGGTGACGGGATGGGTGAATGACGACTCTGAGGGAACGGCGGGGGTCTGCCAGCGAGTACATGCTGCGGACCCCCGCGGTGGGGCCGGCGATCGCGCTGGTCGTGGTGATCGTGGTGTTCGCGTTCGTCACCGACACGTTCTTCACCGTGGACAACCTTTCGCTGGTCGTGCAGCAGTCGCTGGTGATCGGGACGCTCGCCCTCGGCCAGACGCTCGTGATCCTGACTGCGGGCATCGACCTGGCGAACGCGGCGATCATGGGTCTCGCGACCTTGATCATCGCGAAAATGACGCTGCTGCATGGGTTGCCCGGGCCCGTGGCGCTGATCCTCGGCATCGCGGTGGCGACCGTGCTCGGGGCCGTGACCGGTGGTGTGGTGACCTCGCTGCGCCTGCCGCCGTTCATCGTCACGCTCGGCATGCTCACGATCGTCACCGCGGTCGGCCGGATTTACGCGGCGGGGCAGAGCTTTCCGGTCACCGACGAC
>CBIMJO010001017.1:0-4401 GCA_966244135.1 uncultured Actinocrispum sp.
GGCGGACGGCCCGCTGTCCCGGATGAGCATCTTCGGCGCGCTGTACCTGTTGCAGGCCATGCAGTTCGCGCGGCTCGGCGACGAGCACGGCGTGGTGACCGCGCTGGACACCGCCGAGAGGGTCGCGCTGAAACTGGGTGAGCGCAACGACTTCCGGACCGTGTTCGGGCCGACCAACGTGGGCATCTACCGGGTCTGGCTGGCGGTCGAGCTGTCCAAGCCGGGCGAGGCGATCCGCACGGCCCAGCGCTACGACGTGACGATCCTGCCCAGTGTGGAGCGGCGGTTCTCCTACTACGTCGAGCTGGCGCGGGCCTACAGCATCCGCACCGAGGACGTCGCCGCCGTCCACATGCTGCTGCGGGCCGAACAGGAGTCCGCGGAGGAGTTGCGGTTCAACGTCGAGGTGCGCGCGATGGTCCGGGAACTGTTGCGGCGGGAGAACATGCTGACCCGTTCCGAGCTGCGCCCGCTGGCCGACCGGATCGGCGTCCTGCGCTAGGCGGATCGATCAAGAATGGTTGCCAGTCGGCGGATTCAGCGATGCCGTGGATGACTCACGGCAGATTTGTAAGGGCTGTTTACTGTCATGTGGTTGCGCCGGAGGCTGGGGATAACCATCCTTGCTGGCGTGATCAGGGTGCTGGTGGTCGAGGATGACCCCGTCGCTGCCGATGCGCATCGGCTCTATGTCCAGCGCGTGCCGGGCTTCGAAGTGGTGGGCGTGGCCAACACGGGCGTGGAGGCGATGCGGTTCGTCGACCAGCACCCGATCGACCTGCTGCTGCTGGACTTCTACCTGCCGGACGCGCACGGGCTGCAGATCACCCGGGCGTTGCGGGCGGCGAATCACACGATCGACGTCATCGCGGTGACTTCCGCACGGGACCTGGCCATGGTGCGGGCCGCCGTGTCGGCGGGTGTGGTGCAGTACCTGTTGAAACCGTTCACCTTCGCCACGCTCCGCGACAAACTCGAGCGGTACGCACGCTTCCGGGCGGAGGTCACCGGCGAGGCCACCGGACAGGATGAGGTCGACCGCGCGTTGGCGACCTTGAGGGGCACGGACGGTATCGGACTCCCCAAAGGGATGAGTGCGGACACCCTCAATGCGGTGGTCTCCGCGCTGCGCGAGGCGCCCGGCGGGCTGTCGGCTGTCGGCGCGGCCGGGATTGTGGGAATCTCCAGGGTGACGGCTCGTCGTTATCTCGAGCACCTGGCGGATACCGGGGTCGTGGCCCGGCGCCCGCAGTACGGACAGGTCGGCCGCCCGGAGCTGGTGTACAGCCTGTCCTGACGAAAGGGGCCCGCGGGTGTTTCTCGAGCAGAAGATCAGGGCGGGGTTCGCGCACCTGGACGCGGACGGCGACGGTTTCCTGACCGAGGACGACCACATCCTGATGGGCCAGCGGTCCGCCGCCGCGCTCGGCTACGCGGCCGGCTCGCGGTCCGAGCAGTTCATGATCGACTCCTATCTGCGGGTCTGGCGGATCGTGCACCAGTCCTACGCCATCGAGGGCAAGGTGTCCGCCGAGGAGTTCCTCGCCGCGATGCTGGCCCTGCAGGCCAACCCGGCGGTGCTCACCGACCTGGCGAACGCGTTGTTCAGCATCGCCGACCGCAGCGGCAACGGCCGGATCGACCTCGGCGAGTACCTGGCGTTCCTGCAGGGCCAGGCGCCGAACCTGCCGGAGGCGGAGGGCATCGAGGCGTTCAGCCACCTCGACCGCGACAGCGACGGCCACCTCACCCGTGAGGAGCTGGCGCGAGCCGTGGTCGAGTACTGGACGAGCGACAACGTCTCCGCCACCGGCAACTGGCTGCTGGGCCACATCCCCGTCGCCAACTGACCCACGTGAGACACGCGCGGGGTCACTTGGGGCGGCCGGGGACTCCGGGGCGGGTCTGCCAGGGCTTCGGGCCGTCCAGGTGGCGGTACTCGACGCCCATCGCGTCCAGCCTGGGCAGGTGGTAGGTGGTCAGGCGGTCCTCGAACTCCTCGTACGAGCGGTCCCCGGCGGTCCACACCACTTCGGCGAAGGCGGCGAGCCGCGGGAAAGTGGCGTAGTCGACTCGCCGCGCGTTGTCGAGGTGTTCGGTCCACACCTGGGCCTGGGCGCCCAGGACGTGCGGGTGGAACTCGGGGGCCAGCGCGGCCGGGATGGGCTCGTAGCGGTAGACGTCCTCGAGGGTGTGGATCCAGCCGACCGGGATCGGCTCGTCCGGGTGACCGGACTGGCGGTGGTCGAGGTACACGTACTGCTCCGGGCACATGACCACGTCGTGGCCCGAGGACGCCGCCGCGACCCCGGCCTCCTCGCCGCGCCACGAGGCCACGATGGCACCCGGGGGCAGGTCGCCGACCTCCAGGATCTCGTCCCAGCCGAGCGTGCGGCGGCCGAGACCGGCCAGGTGGGCGGCCATCTGCCCGACGAACCAGCCGTGCAGCTGGCGGGCCTCGAGGAAGCCCTCGTCGGCCATCCGCTTGGCCGCGACCTCGTTGTCCTCCCACTGCACGGTCGGCACCTCGTCGCCGCCGACGCAGATCACCGGTGCGTCGAAGATCGAGGCCACGTGGTCGAACACCTTGCGGTAGAAGCCGATCGCGTAGTCCGAGACGGTCAGGATGTTCTCGTTGATGCCCCAGTTGCGCAGCACCGGAAGGTCCGAACCGGTGGTGCCGAGCTCGGGATAGGCAGCGATGGCGGCCTGTGAGTGCCCGGGAATGTCCACTTCGGGCACGACGGTGATGTGCCGTTCCTTCGCGTACGCCACGATCTCGCGCATGTCGTCGCTGGTGTAGTAGCCGCCGTGCGGGCGGCCGTCGTGCTCCGTGGTGCCGTCCGGCTGGCGGCCGACCCAGGACCCGGTCCGCCAGGCGCCGATCTCGGTCAGCCGCGGGAGCTCCGGCACCTCGATCCGCCAGCCCTGGTCGTCGGTCAGGTGCAGGTGCAGCACATTGAGCTTGTGCGCGGCCAGCTGGTCGAGGAACCGGAACACCTCGTACTTCGGCATGAAGTGGCGCGCCACGTCCAGCAGCACGCCCCGCCAGCCGAAGCGCGGGTGGTCCTCGACCTCACCGCACGAAAGCGTCCACTGTGGACCGTGAATGGGCGCGGCCCGGAAGGCGTCCGGCCCGGCGAGCTGCCGCAGCGTCTGCAAGGCGTAGAACGCCCCTGCCTCGTCGGCGGCCTCGACGGACACGCCCTCCGGCGTGATCGACAGCCGGTAGCCCTCGGCCGGAAGTGAGTCCACAATAGACACATTCGGCGTGATCGGGCCGGCGGAGGCGAAGGTTCCCGGCGCGGGGGTGACGCGCACCGGCTGGGGAAGCAGCGACTCGAAGCTCATCCTTTGACCGCTCCTGAGAGTCCGGACACCAGGTGTCGTTGCACGAACACGAAGAAGATCAGTACGGGGATCGTCATCAGGGTGGAGCCGGCCATGATCCCGCCCCAGTCCGGGTCGTCCGGCTTGAAGAACACCCGCATCGCCTGCGGCAGCGTGCGGTTGTCCACATCCGAGTAGATCAGCGTCTGGGCCAGCAGGAAGTCGTTCCACGCGTGGATGAACGACAGCACGCTGGTGGCCACCAGACCGGGGGCGACCAGCGGGAAAAGCACCTGCCAAGTGAACCGGAACCGGCTCGCCCCGTCCAGTGCGGCGGCCTCCTCCAGCTCGTTGGGCACCGCCGCGACGAACCCGCGCAGCATCCAGATCGCGAACGGCAGGCTGAACGCCAGGTTCACGAAGACCAGCGGCAGCAGCTGGTTCAGGCCGAACGCGGGCACGGTGTCGCCGAACGACTGGACCATGAAGTACAGCGGGATGGTCAGCGCCTCGATCGGGATCATCTGCGCCACCAGCAACATCACCAGCAGCACGGTCCGGCCGCGGAACCGGAACCTGGTCAGCGCCACGGCGGCCAGGAACGCGCACAGCATCGACAGCACGACAACGGCCACCGCGACCATCGTGCTGTTCAGGAAGTACCGGCCGAACCCGTTGAGGTCCAGCACCCGCTTGAAACTGTCCAAAGTGGGCGCCAGCGTCCACGGCTTCGGGCTGGACAGCTCCCCGGCCGGTTTGACCGCCGAGAGCACCATCCAGTACAGCGGAACGGCCACGAAGGCGGCGATCACGCAGCAGACGATCTCGGCGGCCAGCCGGCCCGGGCGCCGAATGTTCAGGACTGCCATCCGGACCTCCGCTGCGCCCGCAGGTAGAGCACGGTGATCAACATCAGCAGCACGGTCATCACCACGCCGATCGTCGCGCCCTTGCCGTACTCCTCACCGGCGAACGCCTTCTGGTACGCATAGACGTTGAGCACGAGGTTGCGCCCGGCTTCGGCGGCCTTGGGATCGCCAAGGTGAAAATAAAAACGATAGCGCAACGTCA
>CBIMJO010001018.1:0-4398 GCA_966244135.1 uncultured Actinocrispum sp.
TCGGCGAAAGGCGTGACCAGCGCGGCAAGCTCGTCGATCCACACCACCAACGCGACCATCCCGCCGAGCAACAGCGCTGTCGTCAGCACCGCGGGCAACGCCCCCAGCAACAACAACCTCGGCGTCCGCAGCAGAATCGCCCACCCCCGGCCGAACATCCGGACACCCTTGGAAAAGTCGCGCACCGGACATTTCTACCAGCGGGCTACGTCACCCAAACACTGGGCAATTGCCGCGGGCGGCGCATCCGGCCAGGTGATCGGCTCCGCTACTCGAACACTCCGTAGCCCGCGACGGCGTGTGCCCGGACGCCGTCCATGTCGAGCTCCACGCCGATGCCGGGAGTGTCGGGAAGCGTGATGTAGCCGTCCTTGACGATCGAGCCGCTCCCGTCGGGGGCGTGGACGTAGCTGTCCCACACGGCGCGTTCCTCGAGGGCGTGCCATTCCTGGACGAAGAAGTTGGGGATCGCCCCGCACTGGTGCGACGTGGCCATCGTGCCCAGCGGCGTCGACACCAGATGCGGTGCGAAGGGAATGTAGTGCAGCTCCGCGAGGTTGGCGATCTTCTTGGCCTCGGCGAGGCCACCGCACTTCGGCACGTCCGGCTCGATGACGTCCACGGCGCCGCGTTCGAGCAGCTCGCGGAACCCCCATCGCAGGTAGAGGTTCTCGCCCGCGCAGATCGGCGTGCGGGTCTGCGCGCGCACCCGTACCAGCGCGTCGATGTTCTCCGCGGGCAGCGGTTCCTCGAGCCACATCAGGTCGAACGGCTCGAGCTCCCACGAGATCCGGCACGCGCTCGGCAGGTCGTAGCGGGCGTGCAGGTCGATGGCCAGATCGACGTCCGGTCCGATCGCGTCCCGGACGGCTGCCACGCGCTCGACCATCGATCGCAGCTCGGCGGCGTTGACCGTGTGGTTGAAGGCGTCGAACTTGGCGGGGTGGTGCAGGTCGTCGATGTCGAACTTGATGGCGGTGAAGCCTTCGGCGACCATCCGCTGGGCCCGGTCGACGCACCCGGCGATCGAGCCCGCCGGGTCGTCGCCGTCGCCGCAGTCGGCGTAGAGCCGGATCCGGTCGCGGAACTTCCCGCCGAGCAGCCGGTGGACCGGCTGGCCCGCGGCCTTGCCCGCGAGGTCCCACAGCGCGAGCTCGATCCCGGACAGGGCGATCACGAACACCCCGGCCTGGGGGCCGGCGAAGACCCTGCTGCGGCGCAGCTTCTCCCAGCACCGCTCGACATTGCGCGGGTCCTCGCCGATCAGCAGGGGCGTCAGGAAGTTGATCATTCCGACGACGGCGCCCGCGCCGGCATCGGGATTGGCCTCGCCGAACCCGCTGAGGCCCTCGTCGGTGTCGATCCGCACCAGCGTGGCCTCACCGTGGTAGGCCACCACCGCTGTCGTGACGTTCACGATCCGCATTGCTCTCCCGTCGCCGGGTCGTGCACAGGAACGGACTGTCGCGATGTCCAACTTGTCATATAAGCTGATGACATGCAAAGGAGACAAGAGTCTCCGGACGCTGTCAGGATCCGGACTCTCCCGGTGCAGGTGGCCGCACACCTGACCCGGCGCATCGTCAGGGGCGAGATCGAGGACGGCCGGGCCCCGTCGGAACTCGACATCTCCCAGGAGTTCGGGGTGTCCCGCGTGGTGGCGCGGGAGACGCTCAAGATCCTCGCCTCGCTCGACATCGTCGACGTCGCGCAGGGCCGCCGCGTCGTGGTGCGCCCCCGCGCGGAGTGGGACTACCTGAGCCCGTTGCTGATCGAGTGGCTGCCCGAGGAGATCGTCAACGAGCTGCTGCAGGAGCTGCACCAGGTGCGTGTGCTGCTCGAGCCCGAACTCGCCGCGATGGCCGCGGCCAGCATCACCGACGAGACGCTGGAGCGGCTCTCCGGCGAGATCAGCCGCATGTCGGCGCTCGAGGCGGACCCCGACGCCTACCTCGAGGTCGACCACGAGTTCCACATGGAGATCTGCCGGGCGGCCGACAACCGCATCCTCGACCGGATCATGTACTCCGCCCGCTGGCTCGGTACGGCCAGCCGGCGCGTCACCAACGAGGGGCCGGCCGCGCTGCGCAGCGCCACCACCGACCACACGGAGATCTACGAGGCGCTCGTGGCGCGCGACCCGGCACGTGCCCGCGCGGCGATGCGCAAGCACCTGAGCAACAACTCCGCGCTCATCGCGGAGAAGGAGAAGCAGATCAAGCGGGCCGCCCGGCGGCGTTAGAACACCGGCACGACCAGGATCCGGAACCGATGACGAGGACGGACGAGGCATGGCAGCACCTGCGATCCCTCCGATCCGGTTGGGCCTGATCGGCACCGGCCTCGCGATCGAGAAGCTGCACTGGCCGGCGTTACGCGAGCTCGCCGATCGGTACGTGGTCACCGCGTACACCGACCGATCCGGCGAGCAGAGCGGACGATTCGCCGGCTACAGCGGGGTCAGTCCGGACCGGGCCGCCCCAGACCGGGCCGCGTTGCTGGCCCGCGACGACGTGGACGCGGTGCTGATCTCGGTGCCGATCCCGCACTTGTACGAGGTGGCGCGCGACGCGCTCGCGGCAGGCAAGGACGTGCTCTGCGAGAAGCCGGCCGGGGTCGACGCGGAGCAGGCCGCGGCCTTCCTCGCGCTGGCGGCCGGGCATCCGGACCGCACCTTCATGGTGGGCGAGAACTTCTTCTACCGCGACGACCTGCGCTACGCCCGCGCACTGATCGACGGCGGCGCGATCGGCCGCCTGCACCTGATGGCGTGGCGGCATGCCGGCCGGCTGGTGCCCCGCGAGGGCAACTTCACCGGCACGCCTTGGCGGCAGCGGCCGCGGTACCGCGGCGGCGTGCACCTCGACGTCGGCGTGCACCACATCGCCCAGATCCGGCTGCTCTGCGGCGACATCGCGCGGGTGCACGGTGCCGTGCAGGCGGCCAACAGCACGATCGACGCACCGTCCGACCTCACGCTCAACCTCGTCTTCACCGGAGGCGCCATCGGCAACTACACCGCGTCCTACCCCGAGATCCCGGTGCCGCCCGAACCCAACGACATGCGGCTGTACGGCACCGACGGCGTGCTCGTGCTCGCTGGATCCGAGTCGGAGCGCCGCGTGACGCGCAGCAGCTCCGACGCCACCACCCATACAGCCAAGACACATACAACGGTCTTCCGCGGTATCGACAACGGTCACCGCGCGGAGCTCGTCGACTTCGCCGATGCCGTGCAGTTCGGAGTGCGGCCGGTCGGCAGCGTCGCGCAGAGCGTGGCCAACGCGATGGTCGTCCAGCGGGCTCTCGACTCCGCGGAACGGGCGGCCGCACTGGTGCTCGACCCCGTGCCCGGCGCGGGCCCGGTACCGCTGTGGCGGCCCCGTGGCTCGACCGGGCTGTTCGACGGGCTGCCAGGACAACGCATCAGCAGTTCGGCGTCCTTCGCCGCGTGAACGACCCGCAGCGCGGCGCTCGCCTCGCTGTCCGGCCGGTTGCAACGTCGCCCCGTTCGGTACGCGTCCGCTCGATCGGACGCGAGAGGAGAGGTCATGGCAGAGAAAACGGACTGGTCGAGGCGCACGTTCCTCGGGATGAGCGCGCTGGGCGTACTCGGTCTCACCGCGTGCGAGGGCAGCCCCGCCGCGCCACAGGTCGACGTCCAGGTGCCCAAGGCGCTGCTCGACCAGGCGGCCGCGCTGCGCGGCGGGTCGGTGGGGATGCTCTCGCAGAAGCTGTACTCGGAGGCCGCCAACCAGGCGCTGGACAAGTCGCTGCAGGCGTTCGCGCAGGCCACCGGCACCACGGTCCGCAACGACCTGGTCTCCGGCGACGCCGGCGACATGGTCGCGAAGATGGACGCCGAGGTGAAGGCGGGCACCAACCGCGATCTGGCCTTCGTGAGCGACCGGCGGTTCGTCGGCCAGCTGCACAACCTCGGCAACCTCACCGACGTCACCGACGTGGTCGAGGAGATGCACAAGCTCTACGGGGAGCCCGCGACGGAGGCGAACAACTACTGCGTGTTCGACGGGCGCTGGTTCGCGATCCCGTATCACTTCATCGCGTCCGGGATGTACCTGCGCAAGGACTGGTACCAGGAGAAGGGCCTCCCGCTCAAGCCCCACTACACGTGGGAGGAGTTACGCGACAACGCCTTGGCGGTCTCCGACCCGGCGAAGAAGCGCTACGGCTGGGGTCTCACGGTGAACCGCTCCGGCGACGCCAACGGCTTCATCGCCAACGTCATCAACTGCTACGGCGGGGCGATCGCGGACAACACCGGCAGGAAGGTGGTGTTCAACTCACCAGAGACCGTCGCCGCCGTCACCTTCATCGGCGACATCTACACGAACCCGAAGTACACGCCGATGCTGCCGCCGGGAATCGGGAGCTGGA
>CBIMJO010001019.1:0-4396 GCA_966244135.1 uncultured Actinocrispum sp.
ATGGGTGGGCTGGAGTTGTTGTCCGGCACCGCGATCCACGGCCAGGAGCTGGGTGACCTGGCGGTCCGGCTGGTGCTGGACGGCGGCGACTCCCCGGCCGAGGCGCGCCGCATGTTCGGCTGGCTGGAGCGCACGCGTGCGCAGATGTACCGCTACGAGCCGGTCTCCCGGGCCGACGACCCCGAGCTGGTTGAGGTCATCGCCGCGATCCGGCACCTCGGGCACACGCTGCGCCAGGCGCGGCTGGATGGCCGCCCGGTCGGCAAGCTGCAGGCCCGGTACGCCGAACGCAAGCGCGCGGCGATGCGGCTGGGCTGGCACGCGGCGTCGCGGTGGGGCAAGCCGCGGCCGGTGGCGGATGTGGACGACGTCAGCGCGGACCTGGGCGAGCGGGTGCTGATCAGCTTCGCCGTATCGAGTGACTCGCTGCTGGCCGTGGTGCTCGTGGACGGCGCGGTGCGGCTGATCCCGCTCGGTTCGTCGTCGCACGCCATCGAGAACGCACGACGGCTGCACGCGGATCTGACAGCTATCGCCCCAGATGTGCTACCGCAGCCGTTGTTCGAGGCGGTCTCAGCATCCGCACGCAAGCACGCCAATGCGTTGGACGCACAGCTGTTGCAGCCGTTGAGCCGGATCATCGCCGACAGGGACGTCGTGATCATCCCTACTGGCGCACTGCATGCAGTGCCGTGGGGTGTGCTGGGGTCCATGCGGTCGCGTCCGGTCGTCGTCGCGCCTTCAGCAACAGCATGGCTGGGGGCAGTGCGGTCAAAGCCGCGCGCCATCGGCGGGACCGTGCTCGTACGTGGGCCTGGGTTGTCGGCCGCGGTCGGCGAGATCGACAAGCTGGCCGCGCACCACGACAACGCCATCCTGCTGGCGGACAACGAAGCTGACGTGGCCAGCGTGCTCACCGCGTTGGACGGCGCCGAACTGGCGCATATCGCGGCGCACGGCGAACACGAGGCGGACAACGCGCTGTTCTCCCGCTTGGAGCTGATCGACGGGGCTTTGTTCGCCCACGAACTCAGCCGGTTGCAGCATCCGCCCCGGCAGGTGGTGCTGGCCGCGTGTGAGCTCGCGTTGAGCCGGATCCGGCCCGGGGACGAGGCGCTCGGGTTCGCGGGCGCGCTGCTGGCCGGGGGCGTGGACACGGTTGTGGCCGCCGCGTCGAAGGTCGGTGACCTGCCCGCGTCCGCCGCGATGGACGACTACCACCGCGCTTTGGCTTCAGGTGCCACTCCGGCCGTCGCCCTCGCCGACGCGGTGGCGGCGGACCCGTTCCGGCGGCCGTTCGTGTGCCTGGGGTCCGGGTCCGGTCAGCGCGGGATGGCCTGAGCGAACGCGAACACCGAGTCGGGGTCGTACTGCTTGACGATCGTCTGCAGGCGCGGCAGGTTGTCGCCGTAGTACGCCTTGGCCCAGTCCGGCATGGACGGGTCGATGTAGTTCACGTACCCGGTCGGGCCGGTGATCGCGCCGAGCTTGTCCCGGACGTCGCCGACCTCGGCGGACGCGGCGTCCACTCTGGCCGGTGGCGTCTTGAGGTAGATCTGGGCGCTGGCAATGGCTTTGCGGTACGGGAACGCGCTCGCGGACGGCTCCGGCTCGGCCACCGCGCCGCCCAGGCTGTCCAGCAGGATGTCCATCTCCGGCTTCCCGGCGAGCAGGTCCGCCACGGCGGCGGGGTCGGGCACAGGCGCGTTGAGAATCCGCGACGAGGCCACAAAGGACTCCCGCTGTGGCGGGCCGCCGGCGAAGTACTTCATCGCGTCGAGGTATCCCTTGGCCTGCACGAACTTCGACGTCGGCTTGGCGGACGGCTTGAAGGTGGCGAGCAGGCCGTTGAGCTGGCTCACCGTTCCGACGAAGCAGCCACCGACCCGGCAGGTGGGCGGGCTCCCACCGGTGATGACCATGTTGGTCCACAACTCATTGGGGATCTGCGTGAGCCATTGTTGCCACGCGCCAAGGACGTTCGCGGCCGAGCCGGCCGGGAACCGCATCGAGAACACGACAAGGTCGGGCGCGGGCTCGGTGGTGAAGATGAACTCGGTGGCGATGCCGAAGTTCCCGCCGCCCCCGCCACGCATCGCCCAGAACAGGTCGGCATCGCTGTTCTTGGACGCGGACACGACTTTGCTGTCCGCGGTGACAACCGTGAGCCCGTCCAGCCGGTCACAGGTGAGGCCGTATTTCCTTGCCAGCACACCGATTCCGCCGCCGAGGGTGAGCCCGGCGATGCCGACCGACGGGCACGACCCGGCGGGCAGGCAGCGGCCCGCCTTGCCCAGCGCCGCGTACACATCGCTCAGCTGTGCGCCGGCTCCGATGCGGACTGTCCCATCAGGACGGACCTCCACCCCGGCCAGGCCTTTCAGGTCGACCTGCAGGCCTTTCTCCGGCGTGGAGTACCCGGCGTAGCTGTGGCCGCCGCTGCGCGCCGCGATGGGCACTTTGGACTTCGCGGCGACCTCCACACAGGCCTGGACGTCCTCCACCTTGTGGCAGCGGGCGATCGCCGCCGGGATGCGGCCGTCGCGCGCGGGATTGAAGCCCTGGTAGGTGAAATTGCCCTCACCCGCGAGGGTGAGGTTGCCCGACAGCCTGGCGCGCAAGGTCTCCCAGTCCGGCGGTGCGGGCGGGAGGGTGGCCGTCGAGGTCGGCAGGGACGGCGTCGTCGACGGCGAGGCCTGCGGCGGCGTTCTCCCGGCCGAACATCCGGCCGCGAGCACCACACCCGTCATCCCTGCCGCCCGCAAAAAGGCACGCCGATCCATCATCCCCGACTCCTCCCGACCGACCCATCATCGAACGCGCGGCGGTTATTCGCACAACATTGTCGTCAGGTGCATAACCGCCGGTCGAAGCCGTCGAGAAGGGCGCCGATCGCGAACTCGAAGCGTTCCCCGTCGTCATCCTGGCCCGCACCGGCCGCCACCGCGCGGGCGATCAGCGGATATCCGCCCGGAAACCCGGGCGCCGCCTGACCGGCCCGGCCGGCCTCGGCCAGCACGTGGCCCAGTACGAAAGTCGTCACGCTATTGAAGACGTGCACGGCCTGTTTTGGTTGGAATGAACCGAGGACTTCCAGCGCGGTCTCGAAGGCGCCGAGGAATGCGGGCGTCATCACATCGCGGGTGGCCAGCAGCGGGAGCAGGGCGGGATGCCTGGTCAGCACCGCCCGCATCGCGTGCGCGAACCGCCGCAGCCACTCCTGCCAGGGCAGTTCCCGGTCCGGCAGCTCATCGGCGAGCGCCTGGGTCACCCGCTCGACGAGGCCGTCGAGCAACGCGTCCTTGTTAGGCACGTAGTAGTAGAGCGCCATCCCCTCGACACCGAGAGAAGCACCCAGTTTGCGCATTGACAGCGCCTGCACACCGTGCTCGTCGACGAACCGCAAGGCCGCGTCGAGCACCACATCCCTGCTGAGCCGCACCAGCACCCCTTGACATTTTTACACCGTAAGAGAACCATACCGTTTTACACCGTAAAAGGAGAACCCACAGTGACCGTCCTGGCCCGCTTCGTCGAAATGATCAACACCCACACCCTCACGAACGCGCACGAGGTGATCGACGAGAACATCGTCGAAGAAGCCCCCATCGTGGTCGACGCGCCGACCGGAGGAGGCCTCCAGACCTTCCTCGCGGGCTGGACCCAGATGCTCGAGTCCTTCCCGGACATCCACATAGAAGTAACGGACACCATCACCGAAGGAGACCGGACGGCAGCCCGAATCTCCTTACAAGCCACCAACACCGGCCCCTACCGAAGGACGCAGGGAACGAACACCCAGGCCACCTGGACAGGAATCCTCTGGCTGACAACAAAAGACGGAAAGATAACCCACTTCGCGGCGCTGACCGACCGCATGTCGGTCCTCCAGCAACTGGGCTTCATAGGCACAGACGACGACCTGGCCACCACCATCAACACCCGCCGCTAACCCCGCCCCACAAGGAAAACCCCTCCACACCCATCACAACCTCCCGCCCCGCACGCAAGAACCCTCCCGCCCTTCTGAACGGGCTCTACGGTGCATGGCCGCATCCAACATGCATGCCGCACCAAAGCCTCTTTCGCGTGTGCCCACGCCCACAGCCCGCCCTCGCGTTCTCTCCCTCCCGTATGGCCTGGCGCTTGCGCAACCATCTGTCAAGTGGGGGCCGCACAACGGATGCCGGTCCGGAGCGGCACGAAACCACGCCCCCAAGCCATACGGACCGGCCCACGCTGGACACCAAAGCGGCCCCCACTTGACTGATGTGGTTCCCTCCGGGCAGGCCATACGGGAGGGAGAGAACGCGCCAAGCAACCCACCGAGACCCCGGCGAAGCCGGGGGCACCCCGGCTCCCCCTCTTGGCGGCCTGCCGCGCGGCGAGCGCATCT
>CBIMJO010001020.1:0-4394 GCA_966244135.1 uncultured Actinocrispum sp.
GGCCTCGACGTGGTCGTCAACAACGCCGGCTACGGCTACCTGGCCGCAGTGGAGGAGACGAGTGCCCGCGAGGTTCGCGACATGCTCGACGTCCAGGTCGTCGGCGTGTGGAACGTATTGCGTGCCACGCTGCCGGTCCTTCGCAAGCAGAAGAGCGGTCATGTGGTCAACGTGTCGTCGATTCTCGGGCTGACCGCGGTTGCGGGCTGGGGCCTCTACTGCGCGGGCAAGTTCGCGCTCGAGGGTCTCACCGAAGCGCTGGCCCAGGAGATGGCCGGCTTCGACGTCAAGGTCACTATCGTCGAGCCCGGCTACTTCCGCACCGATTTCCTCACCACCGACTCGCTCGCGCTGCCCGCCTCGACGACGGATGCGTACCCGGGTCTGCGTGAGATGACCGAGAACCACCTGAAGCTCCAGGGCAGCCAGCTGGGCAACCCGGTCAAGGGCGCGGAGGCGATCATCCGCCAGGTTGTCAGCGGCGAGGGCCCGTTGCGCCAATTGCTCGGCTCGGACGCCCAGGCCTACGCCATCGCGAAGGTCGATGCCTTGCGCGCGAACCTGGAGGCGACCGCGCAGATCGCCAACGCCACTGACTTCGCCGATGCCTGAGACTTCGCCGGTGGTCCCAGAAAGGAACGACGGCTCGGAATACCTGACCGGGTACCCTCACTCTGTCCGAATCCACCATCGAAAAACACGTCAATTCCGCCTTCGCCAAACTCGGGCTCACTGAACAACCCGGACTTCACCACCGCGTTACCGCCGTACTGACCTACCTCCGCCACGACCCGCCGACTGACAACCGATGACACGCCCAAGAACCGGCGATCCCGTCCGGCCCGAACACGACTGCGGCGCTGTACCGCAGCGTCCTGGCCGACAACCGTGTGATGATCGTGCTGGACAACGCACGCAGCACCGAACAGGTCCTGCCCCCGCTGCCAGGCACAACCTCCTGCGCCGTTGTGGCAACGACTCGCCACCATCTGACCGGGTTGCGGATGCGCGGAGCCACCTTCGTGAAGCTGGAGCGATGCAACTCGCACCGGGTCCGTCACACACAAACAGTGCCAGAGCCGAAATCCGTGAGCGCCGACACGACCGGCACTACCAGCTGATTCGCAACCACTGATCGAAACCGCCCCGGGTCGAGCGGTCGGTTCTGCCATTCGGTCATGCCCTCGAGCACCTTGTCGGTGATCGTGGAAAACGTCTGCCGCGAGACCTCGGCCAGGTGCGCGGAGATCTCCCCGGGTGGTCAACCCCTTGGCGGCCAGGGAGATCACCCTCTCATCGACCCCGGTCAGGCGCTTCTGCCGCTTGGCCACGATCTGGGCTCGAAGCTGGCCGTTGCAGGCCCGCGGCACGGTGATCTCGACCGGTCCGACATCGGTCAGCCCGGTCAGCCGCAACCCACCAGCTTTCGCCCGGATCACCAACTGGTCAATCAGCTGCTCATCCAATCCATCCACACCCGCCACACGCGTGGGCTTGTCAGCGTCCCCGGTCTTCGGCACATCAGAGATCATGTCGGTCATCAGGCGCATCTCCCAACATCAGGAGTCACACCACTCGTTCCAGTGTCATGCTGGGTTAGTGCCACCGCGCTTCGGAGCAGCAGACCCATATCGTCGAGGAAAGTCCAGCTCTACAGCGACATCGTGGCGGTGTCCAGGATGGTCCGCTTCGGCCGACACTCAGCGTCTACATGCGACAGACAACGCGCTCCCCCGCCACCTGAGTCATCGTGGCGGTCTGAGTCGCAGAGCTCGATGAGGGCGGCGTGCGCGCTCCCAGAATGGTCGAACACCGCGAGAACGGCCGTCCGGACGGAGTCGGGGCGAGGCAAGCACGGTCTGACCAGCGGAGATGAAGTTCGGATAGGTGCGAGCTTCAGTGGTGTGCGCCGGGCACGCAGACTGGCTGGGTGAACGGTGAATTCGCGATCATTCGGCTGGGCCGGTCGGCGCAAGCGGTCTACGAGGTTCTGGTCGACGGCACCTCGATGTCAGTCGCTGACGTGCGCACGGCGCTGGAAATGAGCACACAACTTGTTCGGCGGGCGTTGTCGACCTTGGTGGCGCAGGGGCTGGTCACCAAGATCGACGACAAGTTCGCGGTGACCGCCCCGGATGTCGCGCTCAGCGTGCTCTTACTCAAGACCGAGGCCGAGCTGGAACAGGCCCGGTTGCACGCGGCGCAGCTCGCCGAGCGGTACCGGATGGCGTCGGGCAGCCGCCTTCCCACCGAGCTGGTCGAGGTCGTCCACGGCAGTCATGAGATCACCCGCCGGGCCGAGCAGATCATGCGCACCGCACGGCACGAGGTGTGCTTCATCGACAAGCCCCCGTACGCCAAACTCGCGACCGTGCTCAGCCCGGTCGAGGCCGAACTGCTGGCCAAGGGTGTGCGGGTTCGTGGCCTCTATGACCGGGATGCGTTGGAGCTGCATGATCTGCTGGCCGATCTAGAGGCCGGCATCGCCCTCGGCGAACAGGCCAGGGTCCTGGCGGAAGCGCCGACCAAGATGATCATGGTCGACGACAGGCTTGCGATCATCCCGCTGCGGTCCGCGCCGCTGGCCATCGAGAGCGCGGTGATCGTTCACCCGTCGGCGCTGTTGCAAGCGCTCGGTGCGCTTTTCCACGCCCTGTGGCATTCCGCGTTACCGCTCGCCCTTCCCGACCGCACGGTCATCCGCGAGGACGGGCTGTCCGAAGAGGACTCGAGGCTGCTCGCCCTGCTCACCACCGGGATTCCCGACCGCAGTATCGCCAAGCAGCTCGGCCTGAGCTACCGGACGTTCCAGCGCCGGCTGCACGAACTGATGGCCCGGCTCGGGGCGCACACACGTTTCCAGGCCGGGCTGCAGGCAGCGGCACGCGGGTGGGTGCCGCTGCAGCGCACCCACCCGCTCCCCGGTCCTACCTGAGGGCGTATGCCCGTTGCACCGTCTGCTGGACCGTGTTGCCCGCGCTGTCCCTGGCATCTGTCCGCAGCCAGACGAAACCGCTGGTGGACGCGAGCGGCGGCAGTGCCACCGACACCGACCACCGGCCGTTGTCCAGCGGGGTCGTGGTCGCCTGTTGCCAGGTCACGCCCTCATCAGCCGACCAGGAGAGATGCAGCCCGGCGACCGGGCCGCCGTTACGTGCGCCCGAGTGCTCGGCGGCCTGGACGGTGAAGGTGTGGTTCGTGCCCGCGGGCACCTGGTTGGCCAGGTCCAGGCCGAGGTCGTAGTCGAGCTGGATCAACGGCTGGAACGCGCAGGTCGCACCCTCGCCAAGGCACAGGAACCCCGGCGGTGGCGGTACCGCCGTACGCCTGGACTGGAAGGACCAGGCGGTGTCCACTCTGGACGCCAACCGGAACAGGGCGCCGCTGGGCACGCCGGACTGTCCTGCCGCCGGGACGATGTCGGTAGTCTCCAGGCGATAGCGGCCCAGCGCCGGATCCAGCCGGTAGACGGGGAACAGCGCGACCGGATCGTCGTGGTTGGCCGGCGGGATCTCCGCGGTGCCGGCGAACAGCCGGACCTGGGTCGCGTTGGTGTACTTGGCGCTCTGCCATGGGCTGGTGTAATGGCCGGGTGTCGAGTCGCCCCACTGCAACGGGGGCACGAACAGGTCGGGATCCGAGCCACCGCGACACATCGAGCAGATCTCTTGCCAGCCCGCGGAAGTCGCCGGATACCAGCCGGGATGATCGGGCTGCAACTCGACCGCGCCGGTCCGCATCGGCGCCTCGAACCACTGCTCCGGCGGGCGAGGACGCTCGCCAGGACGGTAGGTGTTCTGCTGGAACATCGTCAGCGTGCCGGGCCGCCCCTTGTCGTCCTTTCCGGACAGTGTGACGCCTCGCTTCCATACTGTCCGGTCGTCCACCGGGCCGGTGTACTCCCGCCATGCCGCGGGCGCCGCGAACTTGGTGCCGCGCAGGAACTGGGACTTCCAGAGGCCGGTCGGCATGGCGTACCAGGTCTTCTGCGCGGTCAGCCCGGGTTTGTCCGCGTGATAACCGGTGTCCACGGCGACGAGTTCGGCCGGGTCGATCGGCCGGACGTCCGCCGCCGGAATGCCGTTGGCGTTGAGGTGGCTGATGTTGTACACCTTGTCCGGCTGGGCCATGACGGTCACCTTGAGCGTGGCGGTTCCCCGGCCAAGGACGGTCCGCATCCGGTCGCCTTCGTCACGGCTGAGGGCGAACACGGGCACCGAGTCGCTGGTCAGGCCGGGGACGGTCAGAGCCCCTGGTGAGTCCACGTAGACCAGGACCGCGGCCGCGCCGTTCGCGGCCGCGGCGGCTGCGGCCTGTGTGGCCGCCAGGAACGCGGCAGGCGCCTGTGTGGCCTGAACAGCTACCAGCACGGCCTTTCCGTGAACATCCGCCTT
>CBIMJO010001021.1:0-4391 GCA_966244135.1 uncultured Actinocrispum sp.
GCCACACCATGGACCGCTGGCCCGTGCCCCGCCGCCAGGGCGAGGTGGAGATCGCCGCGAGCGCGGAGATCCTCTTGCTGGGTGATCAGGATCTGGCGGGCATCCGAGTCGTGACCGGCGGCTTTCCGGCTGGCGGCGAGCTGCTGGTACGGCTGCGGCACGTAGCTGGCCGTGTGGCAGCGGATCAGGTGCAGCCACTGCCGCCAGTCGATGAGTTCCATGTCGGTGTAGACCAACCCAATGAGGTTGATCTTGCGGTCGCTGGGTGGACAGCGGCCCGCCGGGTGCTCGATGTGCGGACAAATAGCCGAGGCGAGCATCGAGATGACCGAGCATCTGGTGTCCGCCAAGGAAAGCAGCGGGCCCGTGGTGTTGGTGAGCCGGATGCCGTCCAAGTCGATGTTGCCGCTGATCTGAGCACCGGTCAGGCTGACCGTGCTGTACTCGGTGTGCGTGCCCTGGGCGACCAGGTTGGTCAGGTAGATGGCTCTGGCCTGCAGCCCGTCCGCGTTGAGCGCGGGACCACCGGAGTTCTTGAGCTCGGCGTTCACCAGGGACAGGGCACCGCCGATGCTGCCGTCGGCCAGTTCGACGGTTCCCCGGTCCCGGTCGCTTTCAGCGATCAGCCCATCCGCCCTGAGGTCGCTCTCCACCTGAAGACCGTCGCCGAGCACAGCGCGGACCCGGGTGTGCACGAGCGCCAGCCAGGGCAGTTTCGCGTTGCGCAGCAGGATCGGTTCATCGAAGTCGCAGTTCTCCACGCCGAGACCGACCGGTGCCTTCACGTGCCGGAGGTCGAGGCGGCCGGTGATCCCCGCGTTGCGGATCTTCACCCCGCGCGGATCCACATCGCCGTGCCAGCCGAGCAGCAGCTCACGGATCACCTGGCCACGCACGGCATTCGTGTCCCCTCGACTGCACGGTGTAGTCCGGGATCTCGCCGAGCAGGGCGGCGTCGACAAGCTGTCGTTCCACCGCGGTCAGGTCCTGCAACTGCCCAGGGCGTTCGGGTGTCGTCGGCACCCCAGCATGGTGGCGGGAGGTACTAGGCGAGGTCGAGGCGGCGCCGGGTGAGGGCCACACGGGGCCACCAGGGCACCAGCCGCTCGGCTTTGGCGAGGGCGCGGCGGGCAGCGGAGTTGTCGCCCGCCGCCATGTAGGCGCGGGCGAGGGTGGCCAGGTCGTCGGCGCGGGTGAGGCTGTCGTCGTTGTTCTTGCTGGCGAGGCGGGCGAGGTGGACGGCGAGCTGGGGGTCGCCGGCCAGCAGCGCCAGGAGGGCGCGGACGCCGTCCATCATGTGGCTGGGTTTGCCCAGCTGAATGGCCTCGTTGAGGGCACGGGCGGCGACGGGGAGGCCTGCGGAGGCGGAGAGTTGCCCGGCTTCGACGGCGGCGCCGGTCAGGCCCGCGACGGCGGCCATCGAGGCGGCCGCGTCCTGCCGTCCGGCGTCGTCGTCGGACATGCCGATCGCCAGGGTGAGGGCCTCGCTGTAGCGGCCCCTGGCCTCCAGCACGAGTACGCGGGAGGCGCGGACGGTTCGTTGCCGGGGGTGCTCCGCGGTCAACCGGCTCACCAGGCGTTCGGCTTCGTCGAGCCGGCCCGCCTGGACGAGTTCGACGACCTCGACCACCCCGGGGACCTCGGCCTTGCGGGCGCACCTGACCATCGGGATCACCGTGCCGGCCAGCACCGCGACCCCGCCCAACGCGAACGGCCAGCTGGCGAACAACAAGGCGACCACACAGGCCGCCCCGAAAACCGCGCCGACCACCCGCGGCCGCCGCCCCGGCCCGGCGTCGACCGTGATGCACACCGGGAACGCCCGGACCACGAGCCGCTGCCAGTCCGCGAGCCGCGGCCCCAGGCCGACGATGACTTTCGGCGTCTTGTGCGCGCCCACCACAACCCCGGCTTTGACCGCCACCGCGGTCGCCAGGACACCCGCGAAGACCGCGAGGCTCGCCCAACCGCCGGCCACCGTCGCGGCGACCACCGCGAGGGCCAGATACATGGCAAGGCGAACTATCCGCACGAGACAGAGACGTTACGCATCCGAGGCCTTGTTCCCCACGCCCGCTGGGGTGTCCATCAGGGCAGTGGCAGGTGCTCGGCGAACCAGCCCCGGGCCAGGGCGAGGACCTGGGGGATGTGGTCTTTGAAGCTGTGCCCGGCGCCTTCGACGACCGTGATGGCCGACCCGAAGGGGAGCAGATGTCTGCCCTTACGGGAAAGCCGGAGCAGCTCCTGTTCCTCCCAGTCGTTGCCGTGACCACCGTGAACCAGCAGAACCGGGCATTTCACCGAGCCGAGCAGCACCTTCTGGTCGAGCTCCTCGAAGTCCTTCAGCGACTGGTGGGTCAGCGTCCACGGGCCGATCCGCAGCACGCCGGTGTCGTTGAGCTCCTTGATCCGGCGCGGACCGTAGTAGTCGAGCCAGTCGTAGCTCATCGCGCCGGTCGGGGTGCCCGCGAGCACCATCGCCTCGGGCAGGCCGTCGTTGGCCAGCAACGCGATCGTGCCGCCGAGGCTGTGCCCGTAGACGCCGATCCGCTCGTAGCCCTCGTCGCGCAGCCAGGCCAGGACCGCCCGGAAGTCCTCGATCTCGGTCCGGACCTGGACGACGTCCGGGTCACTCTCGCCGCAGCCGCTGAAGTCGAACGTCAGCACGTCGTAGCCGGCCGCCGCGAACCCGTCGGCGAGCCGGTCGAACCGCCCGAACGAGTGCCGGTTGTCGCAGAACCCGTGGGCCATCACGATCACCGCGTCACCCTGGGACCTGCGGAGCTCGGCGGACAACCGGATTCCGCGCGGCGTGCGAATCCACATGCGCCCGATGGTCCGGGTGGCCCGCAATCTCACCGCAAATGATCGCGATACCAGGCGCAGGCAAGCGCACTCACCTCGTCCATGTGGCCATCGAAGCTGTGCGGGGCGCCGTGGATCACCTCCAGCCGGGACCCTTCGGGCAGCGTGGCCTGCCGTGAGAGCCGGAGCAGCTCGCGTTCCTCCGGGTCGTCGTCGCCGTGGATGAGCAGCATCGGGCACCTGATCGGGCCGAGGAGCGCGTCCTGGTCGCGTTCCCCGAACTCACGGAGGGTCTGCTCGCTGAGCAGGTGCCGCCCGTCGCGCATGAACCCGGTGCGCTGCAGTTCATCCCGCTGCTCCGCGCTGTAGTGCTCCGACCAGTCGAAGTGAACCGGCCCGGTGGCACCACCGGTGAGCACGAGCGTCGCGATGCCCTCGTCATACGCCTGCAGGCAGATCGACGCGCCCAAACTGTGCCCGTGCAACGCGATCCGCTGCGCACCCAGCCCGCGCGTGAACGCCAGCACCGCACGCAGATCCGCGACCTCGTTGGCCGCGGTCACAACGTCGTCGTCGCTCTCCCCGCACCCGCTGAAGTCGAACCGGACGACCCCCAGGCCCAGGCCGGTGAAGTCGTCCGCCAGCCGGTCGAACCGCCCCCGCGAATGCCGGTCCGAGCAGAACCCATGCGCCATAACGACAACCGCGTCGCCCGCCCGCACCTCCGCCGCCAGCCGCACACCACGGTCCGTCGTGATCCACATGGGTCTCATCATGGCGGCGCGGGCAAGAAAAAACCCGGCCACGAGAGACCGGGGGTATGGACAAAACGATACCTGGTGCCGGGACGCGCAGGCAAACCAAGTCTCTACCAGCCGACCGGCTTCGTATGGCGACCCGCTGGCTCCGGCAGCTGGTGCCCGCGATAGTCCGCCGCGGTGAGGCTACGACCCCAGTGCAGGCCTCCCGCGGAGGGATCGACGGAAAGATCGCGAGCCGTGTACCCGCCTCCCGGGTTGACCACTCCGACCGGCATACACCGATATGCAGACCCGAACTCGCATGCGCCAAGCATAAGCGGCGGCGACGTTACGTGATGGGGGTGGTGGGGCCGGGGCGGGTGGGCAGGCCGGCCGCGCGCCAGGCGCGGAAGCCGCCGATCAGGTCGGTGGCGTTCGGCAGGCCGACGGCCTGCAGGTCGCGGGCGGCGAGGCTGGCGGCGTAGCTCTCGTTGCACACGATGATCACGCGTGTGTCCTCGTCGAAGCCCTCGATCCGGTGACTCCCGCCCGGGTCGAGACGCCATTCCAGGACGATCCGCTCGATCACCACCGACCCGGGGATCTCGCCCTCGGCCGCCCGGTTGTGCGACGGGCGGATGTCGACGATGAGGGTGTTGGGGGCGTCGAGCAGCTCGGCGGACGGTTCCACCCGCTCGAGCCCGGCGCGGGCTTCGGCCAGGACCTCGTCGATCGCGCTCACGGCTCGACCGGCTCCTTTCGCAACTCCGCCAGCGACCGGTGGGCCGGCAGCGGCGGGATCTTGGCGGGGATCTCCGCCAGGCTGCCATATTCGCGGGTGGGGAC
>CBIMJO010001022.1:0-4390 GCA_966244135.1 uncultured Actinocrispum sp.
CTCCGAGAGCAGCTCATGCCGCGTCCCGCACTCAGGGCACTCCAGCGACGAGGTCAGCCGGGCAGCGCACCGGCACACCCAGCCCTTCTGCACACCAGGGTTCCCGGCGATGAACGCATGCGCGGGCACATCCCGAGTCACAACAGCACCCGCGCCCACAAAAGCATTACGCCCAATGGTCGTACCACATACCACGACCACACCAGCCCCAAGCGTCGCGCCCTCACTGACCATTGTGGACAGCAGGGCATCACCGGAGATCTTCTGGTGCGCGCGAGGACGCATGTCGTTGGTGAAGACGACATTGGGACCAAGGAACACGTTGTCCTCACACGTGACCCCGTTGAACAACAGCACGTTGTTCTTCACGGTCACGTTGTCGCCCAGGACGACCTCGCCCTCGACGAAAGCGCCGTCGCAGATGTTGCAGTCCCGGCCGATCTTGGCGCCCGGCAGCACATGCGCGAACGCCCAGACGCGAGTGCCGTCGCCGACGTCGTCGCTCTCACAGAGTCCCTTGGGGTGCACGAAGGTCATGCCAACGCTCCAATGAGGACCTCGGCGACCCGCTCCTGCTGGGCCCGCGTGATCCCGGGGAAGATCGGCAGCGAGAGGATCTCGCCGGCCAGCTGCTCGGCGTTGGGGAAGGACGCCGAGGAGGCGAACGGGACGGTCTGGTGGATCGGCGTCGGGTAGTGAATCGCCGCGCCGACCCCGTTGGCACGCAAGTGATCGTGCACGCGGTCACGGTCGGCCACGCGGATCACGTACAGGTGCCACACGTGAGTGTTGCCGCGCAACACCTTGGGCACCACGACTCCGGGAACACCAGCCAGCAAAGAAGAGTAGTACTCGGCGGCGGCGACCCGCTGGGCGTTCCAGTCGGCGAGGCGACGCAGCTTCGCACTGAGCACCACGGCCTGCATGGTGTCGAGGCGGCTGTTGAAGCCCAGCGCGCTGTGCACGTACTTCTGCACCGACCCATGCTGGCTGAGCAGCCGGACCTCGTTGGCCAGCGCCGGGTCGTTGGTGGTGACCGCGCCCGCGTCACCATACGCACCAAGGTTCTTGCCCGGGTAGAAGCTGGTTCCGGCGATGTCACCGAGCGAACCGGACACCCGGCCGTAGCGGGTCGCGCCCTGTGACTGGGCCGCGTCCTCGACGATGTACACGCCCTGGTCGAGCAGGTCCTCGATCGGCGCGATCTGGCCGTAGAGATGCACTGGCAGGATCGCCTTGGTGTTACGGGTGATCGCGGCCAGCGCGGCCTTGGTGTCGATCAGGTACGAGTCCGGGTCACAGTCCACGAAGACCGGACGGGCACCCGCGCGCACGACGGCCTCGGCGGTGGCGACGAAGGAGTTCGCGGGCAGGATGCACTCGTCGCCAGGGTGCGTGCCGATCGCGCGCAGCGCCAGCTCCAACGCGTCGGTGCCGTTGGCCACGCCCACGCAGTGCGCGACGCCGCTGAACGAGGCATATTCCTGTTCGAACGTGGAAACCTGTGGGCCACCGACAAAAGCCGTGGTGGCGAGGACTTCCTGCCAGCCGGCGGCGACCTCGTCGGCCACCTCGGCATGCTGGATGGACAGATCGACAGGCGGGATCATCAAAGCGACCTCGTGAGTTTGCGGGCGGGCACGCCGGCCCAGACCTCTTTCGGCGGAACATCTTTCAGCACGACGGCCCCCATCCCGACGAGCGCGCCCTCACCGATGGACACGCCTTCCTTGACCAGGGCACCGCTTCCCAAGTATGCGCACTCGCCCACGGTCACCCCGCCGGCCAGAGCCACTCTCGCGGTGAAAGTGGAGTACGAGCCGACGGAGTCGTCGTGGGTGAACGTGACGTGCGGCATGATCACCACGTGGTCGCCGATGTGCTGCGGCGCGGTCACCGCGACGAAAGCGAGCACAATGGACCCAACGCCGACGGTGACACCCGGCGCGAGGCTGGCGGCCGGGTGGACGATCGTGGCGTACCGCTCCCGGGGCAGCCCCAAGCGTTCGGCAAGACGCTTGCGGCAGAACAGGTCCCGGCTCGTGGCGACACACAGCACGATCTCGGTGTCCGGATGGTCCGCGATCACGGTGGGAGAACCCAGGACCGGCAGGCCATCCACGGTCCGGCCGTGCAGCGCCGGGTTGTCATCGACGAACCCGATCACCTCCCGGCCGGACAGCCGCGCCGCCGCCAGGGTCTCGCGAGCGAGCCCCCCGGCGCCGACGAACAGCAATGGCCTCATCGAATGATCTCGGCCAGCGCGGCGACGACAGTGTCCTGTTCGGACTCGGTCATCTGGTGGAACAACGGCAGGATCAGCGACCGCTTGGTCAGGTGGTCCGTCACCGGCAGATCCACCCACGAGTAGGCCGGTTCCAGGTGCGACGCCATGATCCCCCGCCGCGCCGAGATCCCGTGCAACAGCAACTCGCTCAGCACGTCCACGACCGTGCGCTCGAACCCGTCCGGCAGAACCACCCAGAACGACTGGTAGTTCGTCGTGCCGTACTCGGGATCGGTGACCCAGCGCAGACCGTCGATCTCGCCGAGCAGCTTGTGGTACCGCTCGGCCAGTTCCCGGCGCCGCGCGATCACCTCGGGCAGCTTCGCCAGCTGCACCAGGCCGATCGCGGCCTGGATGTCGGTCATCCGGAAGTTGAAGCCGACCTCTTCGTACTCCTCGATCTTCACGCCGCCGGCCGAGTGCCGGTCCGCGGCGGACATGCTCATCCCGTGCTCCCGCAACCGCCGGAGCCGGGCCGCCCACTGCTCGTTCGAGGTGGTGATCATGCCGCCCTCGCCCGTGGTGAGCAGCTTGCGCGGATGGAACGACCACGCCGCAAGGGAGGCCCGCGCGCTCACCGGGGCGCCGCGGTACGTCGACCCGGCCGCGCAGGCCGAGTCGTGCACCAGCGGAATGCTCTTGGTGGTGCAGAACGCTTCCAGAGCGTCCACATCGAACGGGACGCCACCCTGGTGCACGCCGATCACGGCGGCGGTCCGGGGCGTGATCACCGCGTTCACCGTGTCCGGCGTCAGGTTCCCGGTGACCGGGTCGACGTCGGCGAAAATCGGTGTGGCGCCGACATACCGTGCGGCGTTCGCGGTCGCGATGAACGAGAACGACGGCACGACGACCTCATCGCCGGGGCCGATCCCCAGCAGGTGCAACGCCAGGTGCAGGCCGGTCGTGCACGAGGACACCGCAACCCCGTGCCCCGCACCGGCTTCCTCAGCGAACGCGGCCTCGAACGCGGCCACCTGGGGGCCCTGCGCGACCCATCCGGACCGTACGACCGAAGCCGCGGCCTCGGCTTCCTCCTCGCCGAGCCACGGCCGGATCACCGGGATCATCGCTGCGTTGATCCTTTCTGCGCCCGCCACCAGGTCACCAGCGAAGCCAGGCCCTCTTCCAGCGAGATCGTCGGCTTCCAGCCCAGATCCCGCTCGGCCGCACTGATGTCGGCCAGCCGCCGGGTCACGCTGTTGACCGACCGTGCCGGGCCGAACTCCAGGTCCGAAGTGGACCCCATCACCTTCTGCAGCGCCGCCGCCAGTTCGATCAGCGAGGTCTCGGTCGCGGTGGCGATGTTGTAGACGGTGTCGGTGGCATCGGCCCGCGCGGCCAGGATGTTGGCCCGCGCGATGTCCTCGACGTGCACGAAGTCCATGGTCTGCAGGCCATCGCCGAGCACCAGCGGCGGCTCGCCCGCCTCGATCCGTTCCATCCAGCGGATCAGCACCTCGGTGTACTTGCCGTGCGCGTCCATGCGCGGGCCGTACACGTTGAAGTACCGCAGCGCCACGTAGTCCAGATCGTGCATGGCCTTGAAGCTGCGCAACATGCTCTCGTTGAACGCCTTGGCGGCGCCATAGAAGGTGTCGTTGTGGTACGGGTGGTGGTCCTCGCGGGTCGGGAACGTGTCCGCGAGACCGTAGATCGAGGCGGACGAAGAGGCGACGACTTTGGACACCCCGGCGTCCACCGCGGCCTCGATGACGTTGAAGGTACCGTCGACGAGGACTTCCAGTGCGGTCCGCGGCTCGGCGGCGCACTGGGTGATCCGCAGCGCGGCGAGGTGGAACACGACGTCCTTGCCCGAGGCCAGCTTGTGCATGAGGGCGACGTCGCGGATGTCGCCCTCGACCAGTTCCACGCGGTCGGGCGCGCGGTCGAGGGCGGTGCTGAGGTTGGCCAGCGTGCCGCGGGACAGGTCGTCGACCACGACCACCTGGCTCGCGCCCGCGTCCAGCACCTGGTCCACGACATGCGAGCCGATCGTGCCGGCCCCACCGGTGACCAGGATCCTGGTGTCGGTCAACTCCATCAGACACTTCCTCCGTTCACGGGCACGTTCCGGCCTGCCGAGCCGCTCGGCGCGTTCGT
>CBIMJO010001023.1:0-4386 GCA_966244135.1 uncultured Actinocrispum sp.
GGCACCGTCCTCACCGTCCTGGCAGCCAAGGTCACCGGGCGCCCGGTGAAGATGTTGCTCAGCCGCAAAGCCGTCTACCGCACGGTCGGCGGACGGGCGCCTTCCCGGCAACGAGTCGCCCTCGGCGCGACCCGGGACGGCGCCCTGACCAGCCTGATCCACACCAGCATCACGCGGGTCGGCCGCAGTGGCGGGTCCGGTGAGCAGATCGTGTCCCAGTCCAACCACCTCTACGGCGCCGAGCACATCCTCACCCAGCAGAACTACGTCACCCTCGACCTGCTGGCGAACACGATCATGCGGGCCCCCGGCGAGGCGATCGGCTCGTTCGCGCTGGAGTCCGCGATGGACGAACTCGCCTACGAGCTGGGCATGGACCCGATCGACCTGCGGCTGCGCAACGAGCCGGACGCCAACCCCACCAACGGCCGCAAGTTCGGTCACCGCAAGCTGCGCGAGGCCTACGCCCTGGGGCGGGAGAAGTTCGGCTGGGACGCGCGCACCTGGCAGCCGAGGTCCATGCGGGACGGGAAATGGCTGGTCGGGATGGGGATGGCCACGGCGTACCACCCCGCGTGGCAGTTCGCGTCCAACGCGACGGTCCGCCTGAACGCCGACAACACCGTGCACATCCGCACCGGCCTGCACGAGATGGGCATGGGCGCGGCCACCGCGCAGGCCCAGATCGCCGCCGACGCGCTCAACGTCCCCGTCGAAGGCGTCACCGTGGAGTGGGGCGACTCCGAACTCCCGCCCGCCGCGGGCGCGGGCGGGTCGGCGCAGACCGCCAGTGTGGCCGCCGCCGTCCTCGAGGCCTGCCGCAAGATCAACAAACGCCGGAGGAACCTCGAACGAGATGGCTTCGTCGAGGTCAGCGCGGGCGGCGGCGAGCTGCGCGGCAACCTCAAGACGATGCAGCTGATGATGTCCGGCAAACGGCACGTCAAAGCCGCGAGCGGAGCGCACTTCTGCGAGGTCCGGGTGGACGAGGACACCGGCGAGATCCGGATCTCGAGGTGGGCCGGCGCGTTCGACGTGGGCACGGTGATCAACGCCAAGACCGCGGCCAGCCAGCTGCGCGGCGGCATCGTGATGGGCATCGGCCTGGCGCTGTCCGAGGAGACGCTGGTCGACCCGCGGTCCGGGCGGATCATGAACCCGAGCCTGAGCGAGTACCACGTGCCGGTGCACGCGGACATCCCCAAGATCGACGTGCACTGGCTCGGCGACCCGGACCCGAACATGCCGCTGGGCCTGCTGGGCGTCGGTGAGGTCGGGATCGTCGGCGTGGCCGGGGCGGTGGCCAACGCGGTCTTCCACGCCACCGGCCGCCGGGTCCGTGACCTGCCGATCACGCTGGACAAGCTGCTGTGATGATGGGCAGATGGCGCACGAGTTCCAGCGGGCGCGCCGCCCGGAGCAGAAGCAGCAGCGGTACGAGGCGATCATGGCGGCCGCGCGGGCGCTGGCCGAGCGCGACAGCGTCCGGGACGTGAGCCTGACCGACATCGCCGCCGAGGTCGGCATGCACAAGTCGGCGCTGCTGAAGTACTTCTCCACACGGGACGAGATCTACCTGCGGATGACGGCGGACCTGTGGCAGGAGTGGACGGACGCCGTGATCACGGCGCTGGCGTCCGCTTCCACGGCCGGCGACGTGGCGGACGCGTTCAGCGAGACCCTCGCGGCGCGCCCGCTGTTCTGCGACCTGAGCGCGCACGTCGCGCTCAACCTCGAACGCGGCGTGCCGGTCGAGGCCGCGCGGGACTACAAGTACGCCGTCCTGCCCGCGATCGAGACCATGCTGCGCGAGGTCCAGCGCATCCTGCCGGGCCTGACCGACGCTGACCTGTTCGACCTGATCGCCACCGTCGGCGGGGTGGCGGCCAGCCTGTACCAGGTGAGCAACCCGCCGCCGACGCTCGCCGCGCTGTACGCGGAGGATCCCGCCCTCGGCCACGCCACGGTGGACTTCGCGCCGCAGCTGCGGCGGATCATCAGGACGTTCATGAGCGGCCTGTCTCGCTGAACAACGCCGGACAACAAAGCCCTACAACACTGTGTCCGTTGCGTGTGGTGATGGCCGAAATGCTGGCCGGCATGCTGACGGTCAGTTCCTCGTTCCGTGAAGCCCAGGCCCAAGGTGTGCCCCTGCAGATCGACCTGTCCAACGACGGCTCGCTGCTCGTGTGCGCGTCGACCGAGGCGCTCCAGGTGCTCCGGACCGAGGACGGCTCCGTCGTGCACACCCGCCCCGAGGCCGGGATGTACGGAGTCACGGGCGCCGGGTTCGTCAACGACGGGGACGACGTGGTGTTCCTGGTCCGGGCCCAGGACACGTCGGCCTGTGAGTTGAAGCGGATGCCGGCGGCGGGCGGGGACGTCGAGGTGCTCGCGAGCTACTCGTCCGACGTCCGCGCGCAGAGCATCGCCCGCAGCCGGGATGGCCGCGCCTTCGCGGTGCTCGGCACCATGGTCGAGATCTGGGTCGACGGCCAGGTGCTGCGCAGGACGCCCGGCGCGAGCCAGTCCCACGCGGTGCAGGCGGCGTTCTCCGCTGACGGGGAACGGATCTATGTGCACGGCACAGTAGAGAAAACCGTTGTGTGCTACGACATCGCGTCCGGCGAGGAGCGCGGCCGGTGGGAGGCGGCGGCCAAGTACGGCGACCAGGTGCTGGTGACCCCGGATGAGCGGTTCCTGGTCAGCAACGCCGGGATGTGCGTGGCCGTCCACGACATGGTCCGGGGCGAACGGATCTGGCACGACGCCGACGAACTGCACAAGTTCGACCGGGGCACGGACTGGGGGACGTGGGTGACCGCGCCGGACAGCAGCCTGATGGCGGCCCTTCGCGTCTCCATGTACGGCTTCCAGCTGCCCACGTTCGAACAGCGGCCGGACGACCGGCTCATCGTGGAGATCGGCACCCGGGTCCCCTCGGGGGCATGGGCATGGGACGCACCGCTGGTCGCGTTCGGCACCAACACCGGCCGGATCCTGTGGTTCCCTTTGAAACCAAGGGACACCCCGCCGGTGCGGGTCGACATCGTCACCTTCGATGACGAACTGGACTTCGAGGCGCTGGCGCATCACGTGCTCAGCGGTCGCGGCGGCTACGGCTCACTGCGCAACGACAACTATCCCCTCGACTGGATCGAGCGCGCCTACCGGCAGGTGGAGCAGACGCCGTACGCGGTCCGGCTCGCGCACGGCGTCGCCCAGTGCCTGACCGCGCCCGAACCCCTCATCCGGTCCCAGGCGATGATCTTCTTCCAGGGGCACCGGCACGCCGCCTGTGGCAACCGGGTGGTGACCCTGCTGGCCGGGGACCGCTCCTTGTTCGCGGGCGTGCCCGACCCGATCCACCCGGACGTCGACCTGGAATCGCGGCTGCTCGCCACGCTCGCGGCGCGGGTCACCGCCTATGACACCGCGGCGCTGCAGCTGGCCATGAACGAGGTGCTGCTGCCGGGTAAGGCCGGCCCGCTGATGGCGGCGTTGGCCGAGCTGGAGCCGGACTGGCTGGTCCAGAACGCCGAACGGATCGTTTCGGGGAACCCGGAAGACGGAGCGACCCTGCTGATCCAGCTGGCCGACGGCAACCACGACATGCTGGACCTGGCCCGCCGGGTGGCACCGTTGTCCAGGTCCGACCCACGGTTCGTGGACGACATCACCCGGTTCGTCGACAGCGCCACGGTCCGCCAGGCGATTCTGGCGGCATACGCCGACGAGACCCTGCCTGCGTCACCTCCACCCCCACCCGAGCCCGAGCGAGACGAGCTGGGCCTGCCGATGACGGTCCGCAAGGCGACCGAGGAGCGCGCACGGGAACTGCTGCTGGGCGGGTTCCACACCCGCGTGGAGGTCGCGGACCGGATCTTCGTGATCTCCGGCCCGGAGGACGAGTGGGTCTCCATGGAACAGGCCCTGGCCATCGTCGACGAGCTGTGGAACGAACGGCTCACCGAGCAGGCGGACTGGCCGGAGGTCACCGACGCCGACCGGCTGCTCATGGTGTTCGATGCGTTGACCGCCGACGGGATCACCGCACGCGCGAACTTCACCTGCTGCAACAGCTGTGGTTTCGGCGAGATCCGCGGCGAGGCGGCCGGGGACGCGCGGGGTTTCGTGTTCTTCCACGAGCAGGACGCGCTCACCCTCGCCACCGGACGGCTGAACCTGTCCTACGGCGGCTTCGGCGGCTCGGACGCGACGGTCATCGCCGGTGAGGTCGTCGAAGCCCTTGCCGCGGCAGGACTTCCAGCCGAGTGGGACGGTTCGGCCAACAGCCGGATCGCCGTGGCACCACTCGACTGGAAGAAACGCCTCCCTGAGGTCAGCTCACGTTAAGGGCGACGTCGTCGACCACGAACGACGTCT
>CBIMJO010001024.1:0-4380 GCA_966244135.1 uncultured Actinocrispum sp.
GGAGTATCGCCTCGGCGATCGGGCGGACCGCGAGCGTCTTGCCGGTGCCGGTCCCGGCGACGATGCCGAACCCCCGCCCGCCGCGCGCGAGCGCCCGCACCTCTTCGCCGTGCTCACGCTCCAGGAACGTGTCGATGTGGAGCCCCAGCGCGATCTCCACCCCGTCCACCTGGGCGGAGACCGGGCCCAGCACCCGTGCCCGTATCCCAGCGCGACCCCTGTTCAGCTTCGTCCCCTCTCCAGACCTGCCCCCAGATCCGCTCGGCACCGAGTCAACCACGCCCGGTGACTCCGGCCCAGACCGGGGAATATGGCACGAACTTGCCACCGCGGGTCGCGCACGCCGTTTCGCGAAGTTCCGCGCGGCCGGGACCGGTGACCGGACGGGCACACAGCCGGGCGGTTCACCCGCATTGCGCGCCGGCCGGCGAGGGTCCGGTTCGGACCGTTCGGGCCTGTTGATCATCAGCTGACCGGACGCCGCGAGCACGCTCTCACCGCCGGAAACCCGCCACCGCGCACGCCGCCGCGATGATCGCCCGCGGCGGGGGAACCGCCACTCCAAGTGGACTGTCCCGAACCGGCCGGGAAGGTTTCCCGGCCGGTTGGGATGCGCCCCCTGTCGCAGGGGCCGATCAGTGTGGCTAGTCTGTAATGGTCTGAACCACTCGGGGCTGGGCGCGGGGAGGCGCCCACGAGGGGCCGAGTGGGCCACCGAGGTGGGAGAACCATGACAACTCTTGAACGTTATCTGCATCGATCCGCGTCACCGGTGCCGTACTTCAGTTCTGACGCCGAGACGTACCTCGCCGAGACGCCGCTGCGTGACCTGCGCAAGACCAGGCCGCTGCGCGTTCTGTCCACTGAGGACTTCGACTTCTGGCAATCCTACGGCTACGTAGTGGTTCCGGAGGCCATCCCGCGTGAGCAGGCCCAGCGGCTGCTGGAGTTCACCTGGGACTTCCAGGGGATGGACCCGCGCGACGAGTCCACTTGGTACCCGAGGCGCGGCTTCCGCGACGAGCTGGACCGCGACCTCTACATCTACGGTTTCGTGGAGGCCTACCACCACCAGCTGATCTGGGACAGCCGCCAGGCACAACGGGTCTACGACGCCTTCGTGGACGTCTGGGACTGCGAGGAGCTCTGGGTCACGCTGGACCGGCTCAACCTCAACCCGCCCAACCGGGGCAACCGGGACCGCAAGCAGATCCCGGCCACCGACACCGGCTTCGACATCGACCTGCACTGGGACGTCGACAGCACGCTCAGCGTTCCGCCGCAACGGGTTCAGGGCATCATCGCGCTGACCGACACCGAGGACGACCACGGCGGGTTCCAGTGCGCGCCGGAGCTGTTCAAGCGGTTCGACCAGTGGAAGGCGATGCAGCCGGAGGGCCGTGACCCGATCCGGCCACGCATCGACCGCAATGAGCTGCCCGTCGTACGGCCACAGCTGAAAGCGGGAGACCTGCTGATATTCAACGGATTGCTGGCTCATGGCGTCGCGCCGAACACGTCGCAGAACGGCGTCCGGTCGGTGCAGTACCTGTCCATGATGCCCGCACTGGAGACCCACGAGGACCTCGTCAAGTCCCGTGTGGACTCTTGGCGGACGCTCGGCACGCCGACCTGGAACAGGACTCTGGTGGGCGATGCGTTCCGGCACGAGTCGCTGCGCTACTCCACCGCGGCCCTGACCGGTCTGGGCCGCAAGCTCCTCGGACTCGACAGCTGGAGCTGATGCGTTGAAGATCTGCTTGTGCCTGCCGACCAACCGGCAGAGCGTCGCCGCCATCGAAGATCTCATCGCTGAAGCGCGGTACGCCCAGGACACCTTCGACGTCGAGGTCGAGGTGCTGATCCTGGACTCCGCGGCAGAACCAGGGCATGCCGAAGCGGTCCGCCAGGCTCCGGACGCCCTGAGGATCCGCCATCTGGACGAGCCCGCGCAGGAGAGGTTCCTGCGCGAGGTGATCCAGCGGGCGAACGTCGCCAAGCCCGACCTCATCCTCGACCTGATGCTGCCGGACAAGCTGTCCTACGGCGCCTGCACCAACCGGGCCTTCCTGATCGCCGCCGCGCTCGGCTGCGATTCGGTGCACCGCAGGGACTCCGACAGCGGCTACCAGGTCCACAACGGACAGAAGGTCTACCCGGTCCACCACGAGCTGATGTCCATCGGTAGAAAAGCCGCCGACGCCAGGACGACAGCGTCCGACCTCGATCCGGAGCACGCCGGCAAACCGGTGGTGCTGGTGGGCGGCTCGTTCATCGGCGAGCTGTCCGTGGACATCGGTGCGATCCTCGACCAGGATCCCGATGTCTACCAGGAGATCGTCGGCCTGTGGGCGCCCGGCCACTGGGACGCCGAACAACGGCGGGAGCTGGTCGGGGAGTCCTTCCGGGGCGCGGGAACCGAACCGTTCCACGGCGACCACTCGCTGCTGACCATCGTCGATCCGATGCGGGTGGACATGTGCAACATCAGCTTCCACCAGGTGCACGAGGACGTCCCGCTGCCGCCGATGACGGACACCATTGGCAGCGACTACTTCCTGCTGCACGTGGTGCACGACGCCGGGCTGCCGGGCGTGCTGCACAACCGCAATATCCTCAACTTCCACACGCCGGAACGCAAGACCGGCACCGGCTTCACGGCGTACCAGCTGCGGTACACGAAGTTCCTGCTGTCCATGCTGTACCTGCACTTCATCTACGGCAAGATGGCCGAGACCCCCTTGCTGGACGAGGACAACCGGGTCAGGGCCGACGTCATCGCCGAGCTGGCCAGGGAAAGCGCCTGGCTGGACACCGCCGAGAACGTGCAGCGGCTGGACCGGCTCGACGCCGCCTACCGCAGGCTCGGCGGGAAGTACGCCGAGTTCGCAGACCTGCTGATGCCGCAACGGCAGCGTCTGCTCGCGGAGGCCAGGCAGGACATCGAGGACTTCGCCGTGCTCATCGACGCATGGGCGCCCCTTGTCCAGGCCGGCCGAACAGTCGAGATGACGAGTTGATGCACACGAGCCTCCGCGCCGCGCTCGCGGCCGCCGCCACCGACCAGATCATCTTCGACCTGAACGGAGTCGAGGCCCAGTACGACGAGCTCACCCGGCAGCTGCCGGGCACCGCGATCCGGTTCGCGATGAAGTCCTGCCCGGTGGACGAGGTGCTGACCACCTTGTCCGGCAAGGGATCCGGGTTCGACGCGGCCAGCCCGAACGAGATCGAGCAGGCCTTGCTGACCGGCGTGCCGGTCAGCAAGGTCCATTACGGCAACACGATCAAGTCCGACCAGAACATTGTCGACGCCTACCGCCTGGGTGTCCGCGACTTCGCCACGGACAGCCTGGAGGACGTCACCGCGATCGCCACGTACGCGCCGCGGGCGAGGGTGTTCTGCCGGATCGCCACCGACGGCGATGGCGCGTTGTGGGGGCTCAGCCGCAAGTGCGGCTGCTCCCCCGAGGACGCGGTCACCGTTCTCAAGGCGGCCAAGGCAATGGGCCTGCGGACATCGGGCCTGTCCGTCCACGTTGGATCGCAGCAGATGACCGCGGAGGCGTGGCACCGGGCGTTCGACAACCTGGCGGACGTTCTCGCCGCGTTGAACGAGAACGAGATCTCCCTGGACCACATCAACCTCGGCGGTGGCCTGCCCGCGTTCGGGTACCTGGACAAGGACGGCCGCGCACTGAGGCCGCCGGTGGACCGGATCTTCGCGGCCATCCGCGCGGGGATGCAACGGCTCCGGCTGATCTCCAGGAGCCACCTGGACTTCGTGCTGGAGCCGGGCCGCCACCTGGTCGCCGACCACGGGGCGATCCGGGCGCACGTCTCCCGGCTGTCGACCAGGCAGCAGCTCGACGGCGATCGTGAACAGTGGCTGTATCTGAGCTGTGGCAAGTTCAACGGCCTCTATGAGACCGACCAGCTGCAGTACCGGCTCGTGTTCCCCAACCACGCAGGCGGGGAGTACGTGCCGGCCGTCCTCGCCGGGCCGACCTGCGACAGCGACGACAGCTTCGGGCGCGCGAAGGTGCCCAGGGCGGTCGCTTCCGGTGACCCGGTGTGGATCCTGTCCTGCGGTGCGTACGCCACGAGCTACACCACGTTGGCGTTCAACGGGTTCCGCCCGCTGACGACGGCGTTCATCCGCGGCCGGGACGCGAAGGTCGAGTGCGCGTGACGCACATCCGGCATATCGCGCCCGGCGACTGGGACGGCATCACCGAACTGGAGGCCGGCGCGTATCCCGAGCTGTCCGAGGAGCGGGCTCACCTGGAGTCCCGGGCCCGCTCCTCGCCCGGCACGTGTTTCGTGCTGGACACCGGGACCCGGCTCGCGGGCTACCTGCTCGCGTTGCCGTATCCCCTG
>CBIMJO010001025.1:0-4379 GCA_966244135.1 uncultured Actinocrispum sp.
GAGGCCTTGTCGGTGACCTTGGTGTCGAACTTCAGCTCGACCGGCATCGCGATGCCGTAGGTCTTGTTGTCGCCGACGTTCAGCTTGCCGGTCTCGGTGCGCTTCGGCTTCACGGTGGTGAAGGAACCGGTGATCTCGGTGTGCTGGCCGTTGCTGCCGGTGGCCGCCCCCGACCAGGTGTAGGACTTGTTGTACTCCAAGGCCTGGCTCGCGGTCCATGTCTTGTGGTCCGCGGACAGCGCGCCCGGCACGGCCTTGCCGTCCTTAGTGGACAGAGACACCGAGTCGATGGCGCCGTCGGCGACGGTGGCGGTGACCGGTCCACCCGGGCTGGCGTCGGTGGTTCCGTTGGCGGGCTGCACATTCGCCGTCGCCGGAGCCTGTGTCACGGCCTCTTTCTGAACGGGTGTGGTCATCTCCGGCTGGCCCGTGCACGCGGTCAACGCCGCCGCGGTCAGCACGATGCCGACGATTCCCTTGCGCCCCAGTCGCTTCACCACAGTCCCTTTCCCTTGCCCGACGTGTCTAAAGACGCGGTGCGGGAGGGGATGTTGGTCGGCGGGCGTGTGACGAGCGTCGCAATCGTCTTGTGTGCCCAAAAAGCAACCCCTCGCGAGCGGGGCACTCGCGAGGGGTCGTGTGCTGGGGCGGGTTACTTCAGCGCGGACTTGGCCTGCCACTGGTCCCAGGACAGGGTCCAGTCGTAGTAGTCACCGTCCTTCGAGGACAGCTGGATGCTGGAACCGGTGATCTCCACCGGGTCGCCCATCAGCGCGCTGTCGTAGTACAGCTTCGCGTTGGCCGGCGAGAGGTTCGAGCAGCCGTGCGAGACGTTCCGCTTGCCCTGGTTCGGAACCGACGCCTGCAGGCCGTGCACGAACTCACCGTTGTTGGAGATCCGGACCGCCCAGGGCACCTCGACGTTCTCGTAGCCGTAGGCGCGGTTGGTCATCTTGTAGGTGGCGTGCTTGGTCATCACCACGTGCACACCGCTGTGGCTGACCCGGCCCGGGTCGCTGTCCAGGCCGAAGCTGGCCGGGAAGTCCCAGACCTGCTGGCCGTCCCGGGTGACCACCAAGCGGTGCGTCTGGGTGTTGCCGACCACGCGCTGGTCGCGGCCGATGGTGAACTTCGACGTGATGTCCGCCTTGCCGAAGACGCCGTTGCCGAACGACGTGCCGTACAGGGCCGCCGTCACGGTGACGGTGGTGTTCGGCTTGAAGTACTCCTTGGGCCGCCAGTGCACGGTCTGGTCGTCCAGCCAGGCCCAGGAACCCTCGGTGGGCACGGAGGTCTCCACCTTGAGCGACTTCTCCACGGACGCCTTGTCGGCGACCTTGTTGTCGAACGAGAGCACGATCGGCATCGCGATGCCGTAGGTCTGGTTGTCGCCCACGTTGAGGTGGCCGCCCTCGGTCCGGCGCGGCTTGGCGGTGGTGAACGTGCCGTTGATCGGCACCTGCTGGCCGCCCGTGCCGGCCGCGGTCCCCGACCAGGTGTACGTCTTGCCGTAGCCGAGCGCCTCGCTGGCCGTCCAAGTGCGTTTGTCCGCACTCAGCGCGCCCTGGACCGCTTTGCCCTCGGGGTTGGTCAGCTGGACCGAGCCGATGGTGCCGTCGGTGACCGTCACCGTGATCGGCCCCTTGGGCGCCACGTCGGCCGCGCCGTTGGCGGGCGACGCGGTCACCGTCGCCGGCTTCGGCGTCGCGGCCGCGTTCTCGATGTTCACTGTCGACTGGCCCGGTGGCACGGTGCCGATCGGCGAGTTGTTGTCACTGCTGCACGCGGCCAGGCCTAACACCGCTGCCAGTGTCACCACCGCTGCCAGCTTCGAACCCCGACGTGCCGTCTTGTCTGCTGCCCCACGCTTCACACCCGTATCGACGCGGCGAAGAGGGCGTGCGTTGGTGTCTTGTCACTGTGACTCACATCACAGTTTGGGAGAATGTTCGATGAACGATCGCAGGACGAAAGATTGTGGCAGGCAGCGCACTGATCGATACCGAGCGTAACGCGGGAGGATCACACGAACGGCCCAGCGCTGGGCGGTTCGAGGCAGTAGTGCAGCCCGTATGCAGGCGATAGAGTCCCTGGTGCAGGCCGTAAGTTTCTGTGTTCGTGCTCCATCACGCTCGCGGAACAAAACGCGGGCGTGCTGTCTTCTCGCTGCAGTTGGCGAAGAGCGACGCCCGGGACGGCCCGGGGTTGCACGGTGTAATCCCAAGCTGATCCGGCGACGGAGGCAGATGTATGGCTCAGGGCACTGTCAAGTGGTTCAACTCGGAAAAGGGGTTCGGCTTCATCGCGGTCGACAGCGGTGAGGCGGACGTCTTCGTGCACTACTCGGAGATCCAGGGCAAGGGATTCCGGACGCTCGAGGAGAACCAGCGCGTCGAGTTCGAGGTCGGCCAGGGCACCAAGGGCCCGCAGGCCACGAACGTTCGGCCTATCTGAGACCTGACGGCAAAGGACCCCCGGCGGTGGCGCCAGGGGTCCTTTGTTTGTTTTATCGGGGGATTTGTGTTCTCGGGATCGCTATTCGCGGCGACTCAGCGCTGAGGGAAGCGCAGTTGCTGGGCTTCCCAGGAAAGGCGCTCCATGACCCATTCCTGGGCCAGGGCCTGCGGCGAGGTCTGCCGGTGCGCGGCGAGCTCACGCAGCTGCTCGTTCGCGATCAGCGCGAGGCGCAGCTGGTACACCTCGGAGTTGCCGAAACGCCGGCCCGAAGCCGTGGTCTCGACGTCGGCCTCGGGGGCGAGGGCGGCCAGGTAGCTCTCCAGCTCCGTGTCCGGCGGCAGCTCCTCGGGCTGCTGTCTGCTGGTGGAGCTCTTGCTGTTACCGCGGATGCGTCCCAGTGATGGCATTGGCACCGGAACAAGATAACGGTTCGGTCGCGAGAACCTAGCCACTGTGACCCGCGACACACCGGGGGAAGGCAACCTCGCAGGTTGGCGACGCGTCCGGTTTTCGGTTGGACAGCTGTTCACGGGCCGTGCGCGGGTGTGAACGTTCCTCTGGGAACAACACGCCGAGTGTGCTACGCCACCCCGCTGGCAGCGGGTGGTGATCACCCGATAAGCTGGCTTCGTTAACCAACAGCGAACGAAAGCCGTGTGGGCGGTGTTCGCGACAAAGAGACTTGAGAGACCTTCGCCTAGACGTTAAGAGGCCCCCGCGCCAGGGGGAGGAACGCGGGGGCCGGAGGGGATCTCCACAGGCGCTGACCGGGGGTGTGTCAGCTCCTAGATTGTTGCACGCTCATCCTCCTTGAGGCGATAGTTCGCGCCCCAAAAATTCCTGCGAACTGTTCACTTGATGTTTGCCCGGGTCGTGAACCGGTACGGCTGCACGTGCACGCAGTTGTTGGCGGACGTTGCCGCTCGACATTTGCACGGTTCCGGCAAAAGTGTGGAACGCGTTCTAGTCGTCGATTCAGAACTGTGTACCCCTAGGGGGTAGGGGTGTTCCGCGAGGCTGTGTACACAATACCGTCCACCACGCTCACCCGAATGGCCCTACCCAGAAGTCGGGGCGGCACGTACTACCCACGTGAAAGACGGTCAAACACCCAGTTTCAACTACCCTCGGTTGTAGGCCATTCACTCTGCGGGGGGCTGTGGACAGGGCTTTTCCTCCCATAACCTCACGGCCACAGCCGAGCCGGGGAGGCGTCATGAGCGGGTCCCTCGAAGTGCGGAACTTCTTGATGCAGCAGGACACCATGTCGGGGGCCGGGTACGCCGGCGTGCCGGCTCAACGCACCGGCGATTCCTCGCGGGTGACCGACGACCAGATCCAGAAGGCGCGCCTGGCGGTCGCGCGCGGCGCCCTCAACGCCGAGGACTGCCGACTCCTGCTCGACATGCTCGGCCTCGCGCCGGGCGACGACGGCATCCCACCGGTCAGCCGCTGACCCCAGGCCGGAGGGATGTGACGAGGGCCACGTCAAGGTCTGTGGACGTGCGGGAGCGTCCGCAGACCCCGAAAAGAGGCCCGTCAGCGGTGGTTTGCGCAGGTCAAACGGGTTTGGATAACCCGTGTTGGAGAGCCCCGGGGTCGTGCCCTATGCTTCTCGTGCTCCCAGTGGAAAGCCAAAGGGGCTTAGGCGCTCCCATCGTCTAGCGGCCTAGGACTCCGCCCTTTCAAGGCGGCAGCGCGGGTTCGAATCCCGTTGGGAGCACGCAAGGCCCAGTGGCGCAGTTGGTTAGCGCGTCGCCCTGTCACGGCGAAGGTCGCGGGTTCGAGTCCCGTCTGGGTCGCAAGAACAACACCACCCCGTGAGTCCACTCCCCACCCGGACTCACAACCCGGCCAGGTAGCTCAGTTGGTACGAGCGTCCGCCTGAAAAGCGGAAGGTCGGCGGTTCGACCCCGCCCCTG
>CBIMJO010001026.1:0-4377 GCA_966244135.1 uncultured Actinocrispum sp.
GTCGAACTCGGTGGCCGGGCTGGTTGGTGGGTACCGGTTCGTGGCGCAGGGGTTGGCGTACGAGCTGCCGCACATGTTCGCGCTCATCACGGCGGCGCTGGGAGCAGAATCGCTCCGAGTACAGGACATCGCGAGAGCGCAGGAGACGATGTGGTTCGTGGTGTGGATGCCCGCGGCCTTCATCGTTTACCTGATCTCCGTGCTGGCCATGGCGTTCTGGGGACCGTTCGACCACCCGGTGGGCCGGGACATCGCGGGTGGGGCCAAAGCTGAACTGTCCGGAGTGGACAGACTGCTGTTCGAGGCGGGCCGGTGGCTGTTGCTCGTGGTGGGCGCGGCCGTGGCAGTTCCGCTGTTCCTGGGCGGAGGCGGCTGGCTGGCGCTGATCATCAAGACGGCCGCCGTGCTCGCCGTGTTGATGTGGGCGAAGAGAAGGTTCCCCACGATCCGGATGGAGCGGTACGAGGAGATCGCGTGGGTGGTGCTGATTCCGGTGACGTTGGTGCAGGCGCTGGTGGTGGCGCTCGTCGTACTGGGGAGGGGATGACCGTGTGGCAACAGATCGCCTTCTGGGTGTGCGCAGTGGGTGCGACGGTGACGGGTGTGCTCGTGTTCCGGGTGGATTCGATGGCCCGCGCCACGTTCGCGTTGCTGGCGTCGTTCATCTTCGCGGCAGGCACAGTCCTGTTGCTGAACCTGACCTACCTGGGTGTGCTCGTGATCCTGATGATGATCATGGAGATGGTCATCATGGCGGTGTTCATGATCATGTACATGATGAACCCGGCCGGCCTGATGCCGATGACCATGGTGCACAACCAGAAAGGCTCGCTGGCCATCGCCGCCGGCACGTTCGTCGCGCTGGTGACCGGCATCCTGCTCGTCCCATGGCCAACAAAGGACGGTCAACCACCGCCGGACCCGACCCGCGCCCTCGGCGAAGCGTTGATGGGCAACAAGATGCTGGTGATGATGGTCCTCGGCCTGGCCCTGTTCGCCACGATGGTCGCCACGGTCGTCCTCGCCACCCACCGGGGACGCTACGACCGCTACGGCGACAAGCTCGAAGCCAAGCGCCCCAACGACCCGATCCGAGGTGGGCGGTGAGCCTGCAGATCTTCCTGATCCTCGCGGCGGCGCTGTTCAGCGTCGGCCTCTACGGCGCCCTCTCCCAGCAGTCGATCGTGATGATCATGATGGGCCTCGAGCTGATGGTGAACGCGATCATCGTGGGCGCGGCGGCGTTCTGGTACTTCGTGTCCCCCGCGAAGGCCGACGGCCAGGTCCTGGTCCTGGTCGCGGTGACGGCGATGGCGGTCGAGATGGCCGCGGGCTTCGCGGTCACCACGGCGATCTTCCGCAAACGGGACGTCGACATGACCGACATGGCCGCGGACCTGAAGGGCTGACCCATGTGGTGGCTGGTGGGCGTACCGCTGGTGGCGGGCACAGTGCTGCTCGTCACCGGCCGCGACCGGTTCGCACCGCATGCGGGCATCGCGACCGCGATAGCAACGCTCGCCCTGGCCATCCTGGCGGCGGTCACGAGGCCAACAGCGAGCGCCCCCTTCCTGCACGGTCTTCCGATCGGACTGGCCGTGGATGGTCTGTCCGCAGCGATGGTCGTCACTGTCGCCGCGGTTCTCCTTGCGGTCCTGGTGTTCGCGGCCGGGGAACTCCGCGAAGCCCGGTTCAACGGCCTGATGCTGATCTTCGCGGGCGCGATGCTGGTCACCGTGACCGCGACGAACCTGCTCACCCTCCTGATGGCCTGGGAGGTCATGGGAGCCACTTCGTACGCGCTGATCGGCTACTGGTGGCGCGACGAACAGCGGGCACAGTCCGGCCTGATAGCGTTCCTGACGACCAGAGCAGGCGACGTCGGCCTCTACGTGGCCGCAGGAGCCGCATTCGCGGCCGGAAGCCTGGACCTGAGCACACTGTCCACTGCGGACACTCCTTGGCGGGACATCATCGCGGCGGGAATCGTCCTGGCGGCACTCGGGAAGTCGGCCCAGCTGCCGTTCAGCTTCTGGTTGTCGAGGGCGATGGCCGGCCCGAGCCCGGTGTCCGCCCTGCTGCACTCGGCCACGATGGTCGCCGCAGGCGCCTACCTCCTGCTGCGGGTGGACCTGACCGGTTGGGCCGCGACAACAGTAGCCTGGATCGGAGTCCTGACCGCGCTGGTATTGGGTGCAGTCGCGGTGGCGCAAAGAGACTTGAAGCAGCTCCTGGCGGCGTCGACGTGTTCGCAGATCGGGTACATGGTTCTCGCTGCCGGAACCGGAGACGTGACAGCGGGAACCGGTCAGCTGGTGGCGCACGCGGCGACGAAGAGCCTGCTGTTCCTGGGCGCGGGCGCCTGGCTGACCGCCCTGGGAACCAAGGATCTCCACGAACTCCGAGGCGCGGCCAGGAGGTACCCGTTGCTGGGCGCCACGTTCACGATCGGCGGCCTGAGTCTGGCCGGTGTGCCGCCGTTCTCGATCTGGATCACCAAGGACGCGGTGCTGTCCAGCGCGCTGGAGACCTCGCTCCCGCTGTACCTGGTGGGACTGGCGGCGGCCGTGCTGAGCGGACTGTATGTCGGGCGGGCACTCGGCTTTGTCTGGGCCCGGAGCAGAGTCGAAGGCAAGCCGGTGAGCACGGTCTCCCTGATCCCGCTTCCCGTGCTGGCAGCAGCTTCGGCAGCGCTCGGGCTCATCCTCTGGCCATCGCTGCCGTGGTGGGAACTGGCGCTCACCGGCATCCTGGCCGTCGCCAGCGTCCTTGCGGCGCAACGAATCAGGGCGCCACAGCTGCTGGCGAACTGGCTCGGCCTGGAGACGGCGGTCAACGTCGTCATCGTCAAGCCGACCCTGAAGCTCGCCAACGGTTTGGCCCGGTTCGACGACAAGGTCGTGGACGGTGGCGTGCGGGCCACAGCTGCCATCGGGTCCACAGTGGCACGATTGGTGAATGCCAGGATTGAGTTCTCCATAGACGCTGTGGTCACCGCGATCGGCGGCTGGGCGAAGAAACTCGGCGCTCTGGCACGACGACCGCAGACCGGCCAGCTGCACCAGTACTACGCTCAGGCGGTCGTCGCCTTGTTCGTGCTCGCTGTTCTGTTGATGATCGTGAGGTGACGCGTGCTCAGCATCGTGGTCTTCCTGCCGGTGGCGGTCGCCGTGCTGTTGCTCGCTGCCCGCAAGGCGTCCGACGTCTTCGTCCGCTGGACCTGGATCGCAGCCAGCGCGGTCGAGGTCGGGCTCGTGGTGGCCGCGTGGATCGGCTACCGGGGCGGGGTCGCGTACGAGGTCAACGCGCGCTGGATTCCCAGTGTCAGCTCGGGCTACCACCTCGGCGTCGACGGGCTGAGCCTGCCATTGGTGGCGCTCACAGCCGTGTTGTTCCTGGCGTGCGCGATCTACTCGGCCAAGGACACCGACCGGCTCAGGGCGTTCGCGGCCTTGTTCCTGTTCCTGGAGACCGTGTGCCTCGGCCTGTTCGTGGCCCTGGACCTGCTGCTGTTCTTCGTCTTCTTCGATCTGTCCATTGTGGGCATGTACTTCGTGATCACGGGCTGGGGACACCGGGATGCCGCCCGCGCGGCGCTGAAGTTCTTCCTCTACACGTTCCTGGGCTCGCTGGCGCTGTTGCTGGGCTTCATCGGCCTGTTCCTGGCCGCCGAGCCGCATACCTTCGACATCCTCGAACTCACCCGCCAGATGCCCCTGACCGGCGGCTTCCCGGCGGTCGCCGTGCTGGTCGCGCTCGGGATCGGGTTCGCCGTGAAGACCCCGGTGGTGCCGTTCCACACCTGGCTGCCACCCGCGCACACCGAAGCGCCCGCCGCCGGATCGGCGATCCTGGCCGGGGTTCTGCTGAAGATGGGCACGTACGGGTTCGTCCGGATCATGATGCCGATCCTGCCGGACGCCTGGCGGCGGTACGCGGTTGTGTTCGTGATCATCGGCGTCGTGAGTGTCCTGTATGGAGCGTTGGTGGCGTTGGCGCAGCGCGACTTCAAGCGCATGATCGCCTACACCTCTGTCAACCACATGGGCTACATCCTGCTGGCGGTGGGCGCTGCCGGGATCATTTCAACGAACGCGGCGCAGGCAAGGGAACTCGCGGTCACCGGTTCGGTGGTCCAGATGGTCAGCCACGGGCTGATCACCGGCGCGCTGTTCCTGCTGTCCGGAGTCCTTTACCGCCAAGGCAAAACCTATGACATGGACATGTACGGCGGCATCGCCGGATCGGCTCCCGCGTTCGCTGGGATGACCGCTGTCGCCGCCTTTGCCTCCCTTGGACTACCTGGTTTCTCGGGGTTCATCGCGGAGTTCCAGATCTTCACGGGTGCGCTCGGATCAGCTCCGGTCGCGACGATCA
>CBIMJO010001027.1:0-4372 GCA_966244135.1 uncultured Actinocrispum sp.
ACTCATCTCATGGAGGAGGCCGAGACGCTGGCCGACCATGTGGTGATCGTGGACCACGGGCACGTCGTGGCCGAGGGCAGTCCCGCGCAGCTCACCACCGAGGACCCCGACTGCCAGCAGCTGCGGTTCAAGGCCCGCGGCGGGCTGGACACGTCCCTGCTCACCGCCGCCCTGCCGGAGGGGTGTCACGTGACGGAGGCCGCGTTGGGGACATACGTCGTCACTGGGCGTGTGGACCCACAGGTAGTGTCGACCGTGACGGCGTGGTGCGCGCAGCAGGGCGTGCTCGCCGAGGAGCTGCACGTGGGCCGTCGCAGCCTGGAAGACGTCTTCCTCGAACTCACCGGACGGGAGCTGCGTTGACCGTCATGGATGTCCGGTTCCCCGCGGGCACGTTCACCCCCGCACCCGGCGCCGGGAGCAAGGCGCGGATGCTCGTCACACACGCGAGCACCGAGATCAAGCTGACCCTGCGCAACGGCGAGCAGATCCTGCTCACCCTGCTCATCCCGGTCGCGCTGCTGGCCGGGCTCACCCTGATCAAGATCATCTCCATGCCGGACCCGCGGGTGGACCAGGTCGTGCCCAGGGTGTTCGCGCTCGCGGTGATGTCCAGCGCGTTCACCGGGCAGGCCATCGCGCTCGGGTTCGACCGGCGCTACGGCGTGCTCAAACGGCTCGCCGCGACCGCGCTGCCGAGGTGGCTGCTGGTCGCCGGACGGGTCGCCGCCGGGCTGGCCGTGGTGCTCATCCAGCTTGTCGTGCTGGGCGTCGTCGCCGTGGCGCTGGGCTGGGCGCCGAGCCTGGGCGGTCTACTGTGGACGGTTCTGCTCGCGGTCACCGGCGCGCTGGCGTTCGGTGCGCTGGGCGTGCTGCTCGGTGGCACGTTGAAGGCCGAGATCGTGCTGGCGCTGGCCAACATCATCTGGTTCGTGCTGCTGCTCGCCGGCGGGATCATCGTCCCGGCCAGCTCCATGCCCGAGGGGATCGCGCGGGTCGTCGAGCTGCTGCCGTCCGGCGCGCTCACCGAGGGCATGCACCAGGCGTTGAACGGCGCCGGCCCCGGCGTGCAGCCGTTCCTGGTGCTGCTCGCGTGGGGTGCCGCCGGGAGTGTGGTGGCGGGGCGCACAACCCGCCTGACCTGACCGATCGCTCTCAGCGACGCCGTCCTACCATCGGCGGGTGCTCGAAACGCTGAAGTCGCGGCTCATCCAGTGGCACCGCCCGATCGCGATCGCCGCCGTGGTCGCGAACGTGATCATCGCGGTCACCGGGTCGATCGTGCGCGTCACCGGGTCCGGGCTGGGCTGCACGCAGTGGCCGAACTGCCTGCCCGGCAGCATGGTCCCGGTCGAGCACCCCGAGCTGAGCTCGGTGCACCAGTGGATCGAGTTCGGCAACCGGCTGCTGTCCGGCGGCGTCGGCGTGATCGGCGGGCTGTGCGTGCTCGCCGCGTGGTTCGCCCGGCCCCGGCGCTCCCGGGTGATGTGGCTGTCCGTGTCGATGCTCGGCGGCGTGTTCGCGCAGGCGGTCATCGGCGGCATCACGGTCAAGGCCGGGCTGCTGTGGTGGACGGTCGCGTTCCACTTCGTCGTCTCGCCGATCCTGACCTGGTTCGCGGTCATGCTGGTCAAGTCGCTGCGGGAAGGCGACGAACCGGCCCGCCCGCGCACGAATCCCCTGGTGCCCAAGCTGCTGGTCGCGCAGACCGGCCTGCTGATCGTGCTGATGATCGCGGGCACCATGGTCACCGGTGCCGGGCCGCACGCGGGCGACGCGAACACCCCGCGCCTGGGACTCTCGGTGGAGGTCCTGGCGCACGTGCACGCGGCCATCCTGTACACGTTCCTCGCGCTGCTGGCCGTGGTCGGGTTCCTGCTCCACCGGGGACCTGCCACGCGGGACATCTGGAAGCGCTACGGGCTGCTCATCGCCGCCGTCCTGGCGCAGGGCACGATCGGGTTCGTCCAGTTCTTCACCGGCGTGCCGAGCGTTCTCGTGGTCACGCACGTGTTCGGCGCCATGCTCGTGACGGTCGCGACCGCCGGGCTGTGGGTGTCCGCCCGTGACCGTGGTCCGGTCCCCGGTGACACTGTGGAGCCTGTCCACAACGAGCAGTTCGTCACCACGTCGCCCTGAGACCATCCGGGCGTCATCGGCGGCGCCTATGGTCAGCGGTGTGACGACGACTACCGCCGCCGGTCCACTGCCCCTGCTGCAGGAGCGACGCTCGCTCGCCCAGCAGGTCACGCTCAAGGTGTTCCTGCTCGTGCCGTTCGTGGCACTGGTCGGGGCAGTGCCGTTCGTGTGGGGCTGGGGACTCACCTGGCTCGACGTCATCCTGACGGCCGTGCTTTACGTGGTCGCCACCTTGGGCGTCACCGTCGGCTATCACCGCTACTTCACGCACGGCGCGTTCAAGGCGAACCGGCCGCTGCGGATCGCGCTGGGCGTCGCGGGCAGCTTCGCGGTGCAGGGCTCGATCATCTTCTGGGTGGCCAGCCACCGGCGGCACCACGCGTACGCCGACCGCGAGGGCGACCCGCACTCCCCCTGGCTGTTCGGCACCTCCCCGGCCGCGCTGGCGAAGGGCTTCTGGCACGCGCACATGGGCTGGATGTTCTCCCGGGACGTCACCAACTACCAGCGGTTCGCGCCGGATCTGCTGCGGGACAAGGATATCCGGATCGTCAGCCGGTTCTTCGGGGTGTGGACGGCGGGCAGTCTCGTACTGCCCGCGCTGCTCGGCGGGCTGATCAGCTGGTCCTGGTGGGGCGCGCTGACCGCGTTCTTCTGGGCCGGGCTGGTGCGGATCGCGTTGCTGCACCACGTGACCTGGTCGGTGAACTCGATCTGCCACATGGTCGGCTCGCGCCCGTTCGCCAGCCGCGACCGGGCCGCGAACTTCTGGCCGCTGGCGATCCTGTCGATGGGCGAGTCGTGGCACAACTCGCACCACGCCGACCCGACCTGCGCCCGGCACGGTGTCCTGCGTGGACAGATCGACATCGCCGCGCGGACCATCTGGCTGTTCGAACGGTTCGGCTGGGCCACGAACGTCCGCTGGCCCACCGCGGAACGGTTGGCACGCAAGAGGGTCAGCACATCATCCGCTGAGTGATTGGGCCGTCTACCGCAGAAATCGCGGTGCACAACCAGCCGAACGGTTGTGTCGGACGGTAGCCGGAGATCGCTACCGTGCGGCATGGCTTTCGAAAGCCGGCGTCCGTTTGTCGGCCGGGCCGCCGAACGTGAACTGATCGCCCAGCTGACCGGCCGGCTCGGCTGGCACGACCTGACCGTCCTGGAGATCACCGGGGACCCCGGCATCGGCAAGACCCGGCTGCTGGATCTGCTGGCCGAGCGGGCCGACGGGCCTTTGGTCCGCCGCGGCCGGGCGACGGAGTTCGAGCACACCAACAGCTTTGGCGTGTTCACCGACGCCCTGGACGACCTCCCGCTGGACGGCACACGCGACCGGCTGCACCGCGCGGTGCGCTCGACGGTGGAGTCGCTGGCGACCCCGGCCGGGCTCGTGCTGTGCCTCGATGACATGCACTGGGCGGACTTGGCGTCCATCGAGCTGCTGGCGTACCTGTTGCGGCGGCCGCCCCGCGCTCCCCTGGTCGTCGCCGTGTCCTACCGAACCCGCCAGGCGCCGCCGCAGCTGCATGCCGCGCTGAACGGGCGGGTCACAATGAAGCTCGAGGTCGGGCCGCTCAGCCACTCGGAGTGCGCGTTGCTGCTGGGCGCGCATGTCAGCGCGGCCCTGTACGAAGAGAGCGGCGGGAACCCGCTGTACCTCCAGGCTTTGGCCAAGACGGGCGGCTCCGGTGACGGCCACCAGGCGCTGCTGGCCGAGTTCGCCGGACTGTCCACAACGGAACTCCGGTTCGCGTGGGCGGCCGCGGTGGTCGGTGACCCGTTCGACGCCGGTCTGGCCGCCACGGCCGCTGGCATGTCCACTTCGGACGCTCTGGACTGCGTCGGCACGCTCGTCTCGCGTGACCTCGTCCGGGCTTCGGGGCAGTTGTTCGGCTTCCGGCATCCGATGTTGCGCCATATGGCGTACGAGTCGGCCGACGCGGGCTGGCGGATCGGCGCGCACACCCGGGTGGCTTCGGCGTTGACGGACGCCCCCGCGAGTGTCCGCGCCCGGCATGTCGAGTGCTTCGCACAGCCCGGAGACCTGGAGGCGGTGGCGGTTCTGGTCGAGGGCGCGCGGAAGGTGATGCGCAGCGCGCCTGCCGAGGCCGCGCACTGGCTCACCGCCGCGATCCGGCTCGCACCCGAACGGCAGGACCTGCTGTTCGACCTCGGCGAGGCGCAGTGCCTGGCCGGGCAGTTGCACGCGAGCCGCGCGACCGCGCAT
>CBIMJO010001028.1:0-4371 GCA_966244135.1 uncultured Actinocrispum sp.
TAAGCAGGCTCATTAACATGAGTTCCGTCAACGGAACCGTCGCGACCTTGGATGACGCCATTCCCGCGCTCAACCCGGCCGAACGACGGAAGGGCAAGACCGTCATTCGCGTGCGCGACTGAGCGCCCTGGAGTGGCCAGGGTGTCTGGAGTGCATGACGGTGTCGGTGTCGGCGCAGAACTGGTCCTGTCAGGACTGTGACCAGGCTTTCCACAGCGCGGCGTAACGGCCGCCCAGGGCGATCAGTTCGTCGTGGGTGCCGGATTCCGCGATGTGGCCGTCGGCCAGCACCGCGATGCGGTCGCAGGCTCGGGCCTGGGTCAACCGGTGTGCCACCACGACGGCCGTGCGGCCGGCGATCAGGGCGGCCGCCGCTTCCTCCAGGTCTCGAGCTCCGACGCTGCCGGCCTCCGCCGTTGCCTCGTCGAGCACCACCACCGCAGGGTCGCGCAACATGAGGCGGGCCAAGGCCAGCTGCTGGACCTGTGCGGCGGTCAGCGGGTGTTCTCCGGGGCCGACCTGGGTGTCCAAGCCCTGCGGCAGGGCTTGGACCCACCCGTCGGCCTTGACGGCCTTCAGTGCCGTGACGATCTGTTCGTCTTCGCTGTGGGGGGCCGCGTAAGTGAGGTCGTCGCGCAGTGATCCGGTGAAGACGTGCGTTTCCTGGGCGATGACGCCGACCCAGTCACGGAGCACCTGTGGGTCCAGGTCCACGACGCTCACCGCGCCGTGCTGGTCGGTCAGGGTGAGTCGGCCGTCGATCGCGGGGAACGTACCCGCCACGATGTTCGCCAGGGTCGTCTTCCCGGCCCCGCTGCCACCGACCAGGGCCAACGACGTGCCCGCAGGCACCACGAAATCGATGCCCTTCAGCACTTCCGGGCCGTCGCGGTACGCATGCCGGACACCGTGGACGGTGATCGCCACCGATCCCACGGCATGGCGTTGAACGCCGATGGCGGGCGCCGGCACCAGAAGCACACCAACCGTTCGCGCCAAGGACGCTTGCGCGCGTTGAACATCGTCGAACGAGAGCAGCAGCGTGCCCAGCGGGGCGAACAGACGATGAAACAGCAGCGCAGCGGCGGTCACGGCGCCGACGGTGACCGTGTCCGTTCGCACCAACCAGTAGCCGGTGACCAACACCGCCGACAGGCCGGCCGCCTCGGCGGCGTTCATGGATTTGCTGAACCATAGGTAGGTACGCGCGGCCCGCAGCCCTGCGGTCACGTTGTCCTGCGATGCCCGGGCCAGTCGCCGGGTCTGCAGCTGTGTCATGTCGTACGCGTGCACAGTGGACCGTCCGTGCAGCGACTCGAGCACCACTCGTCCTCGTTCGGCTGCCAGGCGTCGTTCCTCGGCGTAGAGCCGGGCCGCCCGCGGCAGGTACACCCGCAGGCTGAAGCCGTAGATCGGGAACACCACCAGGAAGGCAAGGGCCAGTCGCCAATCCAGCGCCAGGAATCCGGCAGCCGACAGGACGATGACGACGCCCGCGCGCAGAACGTCCACCACCAGCGGCACCGCGGTGATGAAATCCTCCAGATCCTCCGTGACCCGTGACATCACCTCGCCCCGGCCGGCGCCTTCCAACACCGCCGGTCGCAGTGTGAGTGTCCGGTCCACGACCACCTCGCGGAGGTCGGCCACGACACGCCAGCCGAGGTGTTCGGTGGCCCGCAAGGCCAATGCCGTGCAGAGCGCTCCTGTCAGGACCGTCACGCCGGTGCCGGCGATCAGGCCTGCCGGGTACGGGCCACTGACACGCACCGCGTCAACCAGGCGCCCAAGCAGCAGCGGCACGATGACGGTCGCGGCGGCACCCAGCGCTGTCCACATCAGAGCGAGAAGGAAGGCGACGCGGTGAGCACGGCAGGCCTTGGCCAGTACGGCGAGGCTCTGCTTGCCGGTGGCGATCGGCAGTGTCGTCATCGCAGCACCGCGTTGGCATACTCCGCGTCCTGGGTGAGCAACGCGTGGGTGGCCACGATCGGAGGCTGTGTCCGGGCAAGGAACACAACGCGGTCGCAGCGAGCCAGCAGTCCCGGTGAGGTGCTGACCACCACAGTGGTGCCAGCCTCTGCGCGGCGCAGAGCAGCCAGACCGTCGGCGACCGCGGCCTCGGTGACGGCGTCGACCGCGGTGAGCGGGTCGTGCAGCACGAGCACGGGCGGGCGAGCGGCCAAGGCGCGGGCAAGCGCCACGCGTTGCCGCTGACCACCGGACAGGTTCAGACCCCCGTCGATGAGCGACGGGCTCACCTCGTCCGCACGGGCGGCGGTGACGGCGGTGGCGGTCGGACCGCCCCTGCCGGTATCGAGCGCTTCGTGCAGCGTCCGGCCGAAGAGATGCACCGCGTGCGGCTCCGTCAGCACGTGCCGGGAAAGTGTGCGCCGGTCGAGTGCCACCGACGGGATATCGCCCAGCAGAACGGAGAATTCGCTTGGGGCGCGGCTGGAGCGGGCCGGGTTTCCGGTGAACAGATCGATCAGCGCGTCAGCGGAGGCCGGATCGGTGGTAGCGATGCCGAGCATTTCGCCGGGGCGCACGGTGACCTCGGCACCAGTTGCGCGAAGGCGTAGCGGGCCGAGTGGTGTGACAGGCGTGTGGCTGGGAGTGGGCTCTTCGAAGTCCAACAGGGGAGCGATTCGTGCGGCACTTGCGCGTGAAATGGCTGCCTGCTTGATACCCGCGGTGATGCGTTGGACCGGCTCGCTGATGAAGGACGCCGTGGCGACCACGGTGAGGAACTCGCCCACGTCGATCACGCCGGACGTGGTCAGGGCGCCTGCTGCCGCGGCGGTGCCTGCCAACGCCAGCCCGGTCGCGACAAGACCGGCACCCTCGACCGCTGCCGAGGCAGTCGTGCCGCGCAGTGCTGCCTTCAGCGACTGCCTGCTCGCCCAGCGGTAACGGCGCACGGCTTCCGGCACGCCGCCGAAACCCCGCAGCGGCCGCAAAGCCTGGACGAGTTCGGCGGCGAGCGCGGCCGCCAGACCAGAAGTGTGCTGGCGCGCGGTGATCCGGTGTTCCAGCCAAGGGCTGATCCGGTCGAGGGCGAGAGTCAGCGCCGGCACGCCGATCGCGATGCTCAGGCCGAGCCACGGCTCGATGGTCACCAGCACGACCACTGTCACGAGCATGCCTGCGCAGCCGGAGACCACGTTGACGATCGCCCGCATGACTTCCGCGGTGGCCTTGGCGTCGGAGACCAGGACGTTGGCCAGTTCGCCCGCACGTCGGCCGGCGCCGGCTCGCTCATCGGCGAGCACCGTGCGTGCCGCGCGAACCCGGAGATCGTGGGCTTCCCTGGCAGTGGCCGCGGTCAACTTCCAGAACGTGGTGCCGCCGCCGGCCGCGAGGACGACGAACAACACGAGGACAGCGGCGACGGCCAGCAGGATCGCCGCGGGCGGCCCGCCGTCCACCGCGTGGTCGACGGCCAGGCCGATGGCGAGCGGTACCAGTGCTTCGCAGATCTGGTGGCCGACCGACGCCACGCAGGCCACGGTGACCGGGCGCGCCCGGCGGCGCAGCACCTCGGTGAGCAGGGAGAGCATGTCCTGGACGCTAGGAATCGTGCTCCTGGCGCTCCAACGTTTCGGTCGAAACCGAATCCTCGGGGAAGAGCGTGATCAGCGCCGTACCCGCCGGTGTGAGTCCGTAAAGGACGTGGCGGCCGGTGCGGAACCGGTATACGGCGCCGGTCTCCAGCAGGGAGGTCAACTGCTCGGACACCGTGCTGGGCGACAGCCCCAACGAGGCGGCCAGCACCGTCGTGGTCGACGGCTCGTCCAATGCCCGCAGGACCGCCGCGCGACCGGGCCCGATCAGCTGGGCCAGCCGGTCGTGGGAGCGCCGGGACGGTGCCGTCCTGTGCGCGAGCACCGCCGCACCCCGTGCCTGGTAGGTGACCATCTGGATCTCCGCGTGATCCGTGGAACAGGTCAGCTTGTCCTGCGCGAGGATCAGCGGCACCAGCAACAGGCGCTGGTCGTGCGCGACCAGGACTGACTCTCGGCGCTTCGGCAGTGACAACACCGGCCGGTCCCAGCGAGCATCCCCGCGCAGGCTCGTCAGTACCGCGTCAGGTCCGTGGGCGGCAAGCGTCCGGGCGCGCAGCAGCATCTCCTCGTCCAGCGCGGTCCGCATCACCGGCCAGTACGGGGCGATCGCCAGCTCCCCGAAGGCTGCCAGCGCGTCGGCGAGCCTGCCGAAGGCGCGATCCCGGTCGTGCAGGTACGGCACGAGGAAGTCAGGCAGGCCTTCGGGGTAGTGCTTCGCGAACTGCTTGTCCACCACGGCGTGCGGAGTCTGCCGCATCAGCGCCACCTCCTCGGCCAGCGACGGTCGAGCCGCGGGCGGGACAGG
>CBIMJO010001029.1:0-4371 GCA_966244135.1 uncultured Actinocrispum sp.
AGCCGTCCAGCAGCCCGGCGGCGGCAAGGATGAGCGAGCCGGAGCACACCGAGGTGACGTAGCGTGCCGGGTTGCCCACGCGGACCAGGGTGTCGAGCACCGTCTGGTCGGTCATCTCGCTGTGGGCGTTGGGGCCGCCGCCGACCAGCAGCACGTCGAACTCGGGCAGGGTGTCGAAGCCGTGGTCGGGCACGATGGTCGCGCCGGTGTCGGTGATGACGGGTTCGGTGGTGCGGGCGAAGGTGAACACCTCGATGCCCGGGCACAGGCCCAGCACCTGGTGCGGGCCCAGGACGTCGAGCATGGTCATGTTGGGGTAGATGTAGATGCCGATCCGGGCGAGCACCGGCTGGTTCCCCTGGTCGGTCTGCTCGTGCTGGGGGACCTGGTCGGGGGTGGTCTGGCTCATGATGTGTTTTCCTTAGTCTGCGTGGTGAACGCTGTGGTGGTGGGGATTGAAACGGCGCCGGTAGTCGGCCGGGCTGATGCCCAGCGTCGAGACGAAGACCCGGCGGAGGTTCTCCGCGGTGCCGAAGCCGGTGTGGGCGGCCACCGTGGTGATCGGATGGTCGGTGCATTCGACGCTGCGGCGAGCGGCTTCGAGCCGGACGCGCTCGATATATGCGCCGACCGTTGTGCCGACCTCGGCGCGGAACAATCGGGTGAAGTGACGGACGCTCAGGTGTGCCCGTGCGGCGAGCGTCTCGACGGAGAGGTCTGCTCCCGGGTTGGCGATGATGTGTTGCTGCACCTCCCGGATGGGTTGACGGCGTACCGGGGGCGTGGCGAGGTGGACGCTGAATTGGGTTTGTCCGCCCGGGCGGCGTAGGTAGACCACGAACTGCCGGGCCAGCTCCAACGCGCGGTCCGGTCCGAGGTCGTGCTCGACCAACGCCAGGGCGAGATCGAATGCCGCGGTGACGCCGGCGGAGGTCCAGATGTTGCCGTCCCGCAGGTAGATCGCGTCGGGTTCGACCTGCACGGCCGGGTACTCGGTGGCGAGCCGCTGTGCGCAGTCCCAGTGCGTGGTCGCCCGACGCCCGTCGAGCAATCCGGCAGCGGCCAGCAAGAACGCCCCCGAACAGGTGGAGACCACCCGCCGGGAACGCCTCGCCGCGGCTTGAATGGCCTCGACCAGCCCGGAGCCGCCGGTGGCGATGTCCCATGTGGACGTTCCGCCGATGACGGCCAGCGTGTCGATCGGGTCGGTGTCCTGGCCCAATGCCACCGCCCCACGCAGGGTCAGGCCCCGCCCCAGATCCAGCGGAGCGCCGTCCGCCGTCGCCACCTCGACCCGGTAAACGGGGGGCTGTCCGGCTTGCACAGCCAAGTGCGACGCGATCTCGAACATGTCGCGCACACCGAACAACTCGGTGCCGTGCACCCCCGGATGCCCGACGACCAGCACACGCCGGCCGTTCACGATCTCGCCCATGCAGCAAACCTAGGGAGCCAGCCGCGACGGCTACAAGGACGCGAACCCCAAGGATTCGGCCATGGTCGGGCCGAAGGAGTCACCGCCGTGCTAAGCATTGGGCCACACCGAGACCCCAGCGCGCGGCAGCTCCCGCAGGTGCCCGATCGAGAACGATCTCCTTTGTCTGTCAACGCACTCGTGAACGAAAGAGTGAAGTCAGTGATCACGTCTGACCTTTTCCGTGAGGAGTCCATCTCTCCGGAGACCCGAGCTTTTCTCGCGCAGTTCCGTGCGACCAGCCACAGCGCCCCGTCGGTGTTGAACACGTCGTTGGCTGAGCTGCGCGCCGCACGGGCACGCGGATCGACACGCCTGGCCTCGGGCGCCGACGAGATCGTGGCGGGTCCGGCGGGTGAGCTGACGGTGCGGTGTTTCGTCCCACCGGACGCGTGTGGCGCCTATCTGCATTTTCACGGCGGCGGGTTTGTCATGGGCGGCCCCGATCAGCAGGATCCGCTGTTGGACCGCATCGCCCGTGAACGCACGTTCGCAGTGTTCAGTGTCGGCTATCGCCTGGCCCCAGAGCATCCGTTCCCCGCCGCCACCGATGACTGCCTCGCCGCGGCGGCCTGGCTGCTCCACCAGGCCCGCGGCCGCGTCGGCGGCGGCCCGCTGTTCATCGGCGGCGAATCAGTCGGCGCGTACCTGGCGGTGTCAGTGCTGCTGCGGCTGAGAGAGCAAGGGCTGGCGTCGACATTCGCCGCCGCCCTGTTGAACTTCGGCATCTTCGATCTGGACCTCACCCCGAGCGCCCGGAACTGGGGCGATCAGGTCGCGGTCATCTCCACCCCGATCCTGCGCCACTACCAGCATGCCTTCGTCGGGCATCGCGCCGATCTGCGATCCCCGGCGGTGTCACCGATGTACGCGGACCTGACCGGTCTACCGCCGGCCTTGTTCACCGTGGGAACACTGGACCCGCTGCTGGACGACAGCCTGATGATGTCGCAGCGATGGATCGCGGCGGGAAACAGCGCGGAGCTCGCGGTCTATCCCGGCGGACTTCATGGATTCCTCTTTTCTCCTATTCCGCTCGCCGAGCAAGCTCTAGCGCGACAGCTTGAGTACCTTCGTGAACGGCACGGCTGCTCGTCCTGACTGCCACCCGCACTTGGAGTGTTGCTGGTGTGCGGCGGTGTCACGACCGCAACCAACCCTGCGAGCTAGTCGAAGATGGTGGCCAAGTTGACCTCCAGGCCAGCGAGAGCCTTGCCGATAGGGCACTGTTTCTTCGCGGTGGCTGCCGCGGCGGTGAAGCCGGCGTCGTCGAGTCCGTCGACCTCGCCGTGGACGGCGATGGTGATGCCGGGACCGTTCGTGTGTGGCTGATCGGTGTTGGGGTCCGGAAACAGGTGAGCGTCCGCGAAGACCTCGATGGTGTTCGGTGTGCCGCCGGCCTGGGTGATTTCGGTGACCAGTTGCATCATGAACGAGGCCGAGTAGGAGGCGGCGATCAGTTCGTCCGGAGCCGCGGCGGCGATCAGCTTTGCGGCGCTGGTGGTCGCGGTCGCGTCGTCGCCGGTGTGCGAGGGATTGGTCGAGAACGACGCCTGGTGGACACCGAGAGTCGAGCGGGCCAGCTCGACGACGCCGACTTTCAGGTCTCCCAGCTCCAGGTGACCAGTGCCGGCTTGCAGGGTGCCTTTCCAGATCGTCCGTACGGTGCGGGCAGCCATGATGGCCTTTCTCGTCGTGGCATCCAGTGCGGCGCTCCTGGGGCGCTCACGTGGACGCTGGACGGAGTTGAGGGGGTGGGAGGGCACGCCGTCGCTGGCGCTGGTCGTGGTCAGCGACGGCGTGGCCGATCGGTGCACGGCTCCGGGCCGATCCCGGGCCGTGGGCCGGGGTCAGTTGCGAGCGGCCCCTTCGGAGTTGGTGTGGATCACGGGGAACTCGGCGTCGATGTCGGTCTTGTTCATGTTGTTGAACAGGTTGGTCATGAAGCTGAAGGCCGTGGAGGTGACGATGTCGACGATGTCGGCGTCGCTGTAGCCGGCGGCCCGCACGGCGTCGATGTCGGCGGCCTCGACATGCCCGCGCTGGCGGGCGATCTTGTAGGCGAACTGCAGGGCGATGTCGGCCTTGGGGTCGGTGGAGTGGCCGTGGCGGGCCGCCTCCATGTCCTCGGCGGTGAGCTTGGACAGCTTGTCCCCGAGGTAGGTGTGCGCGGACAGGCAGTAGTCACAGCCGTTGACCTCGGCGGTCATGATGTGGATGCGGTCGCGGGTCTTGGCGTTGAGAGTCCGGCCGAGGGTCTTCTGCAGGTCCCGCACCGCGTCCAGGCTGGCTGGGCTGATCGCCAGCAGCTTGAACAGGTTCGGGACCAGCCCCAGCTGCTTCTGGAGGCCCTCGAAGACCGGCTTGACCTTCTCCGGTGCGGTTTCGGAGGTGGTCAGCGGGATACGAGACGTCGACATTTCGTGTTCCTCCATCAAGGGATGTGGTCTTGTGGTGGGTTTTCTCGGTCGGATGCCGAGTCGGTCCGCGTCCGACCCGCACACGGCCGTGGGGTCGGCGGTCGCCGCGTGCAGTAGGACGGAGCCCGCATCGGTGACGTGACTCCCGGCGTTCATGCGCGTGGCCACGGAAGGCCGGCGTTGAACCACTGCGGGCATCGCTTGCTGGTGCGCGGTGGCGTTCTGAGCGAACGCCTCGCGGGCGGATGTGATGAAGCCCGGTGGGACGGAACGGCGACGGTTCGGCCCTGCTCGGGCGCTGTTGCTACGGCATGGTCCACTATCGACACTGTCCAACGCCGACACTGTGGCGGCGTGCGCCGCATCGATCACCGCGCATACGTGCCTGATCAGTGCGACGGATCAGCAGATGAGTCTCAGGCGGAAGGCGTTTCGCCGCCGCCGAAGGTCGCGGTCATCAGGTCGTTGACGTGTGTG
>CBIMJO010001030.1:0-4365 GCA_966244135.1 uncultured Actinocrispum sp.
GGAGTGCGCGGCGGCGCTCAAGCCACACGTGGAGTGGGATCTGTTCGAGGCGCTCCATGACGAAGGGGCGCTGAGCAGGGTTGATGTGATCCAGCCGGTGTTGTGGGCGGTGATGGTGTCGCTCGCGGCGCTGTGGCGACACTTTGGGGTGAAACCTGCGGCTGTCGTCGGGCACAGCCAGGGGGAGATCGCGGCGGCGTGTGTGGCGGGGGCGCTCACGATCGAGGATGCGGCGCTGGTCGTGGCGCGGCGGTCGCTGGCGATTCGGGCGTTGGCAGGCAAAGGCGGGATGGTCTCCGTGGCGTTGCCGGAGACGCGGGTCCGGGAATTGTTCGGACAGGTGTCCGTCGCGGCGGTGAACGGGCCGGTGGCGACGGTGGTCTCGGGCGATCCCGATGCTCTCGATGAGGTGATGGCGGAGTGTGAGCGTCTGGATATCAGGGCCAGGCGCATCCCGGTCGACTACGCCTCGCACTCGTCGCATGTGGACGCACTGCGTGAGGAACTACGTGGGCTTCTCGAGCCGATCCAGCCGCGGGAGCCCGAGATCCCGTTCTACTCAACGGTTCCCGGAGAGCACGGGATGCTCGACGCGGGGTACTGGTTCACGAACCTGCGGGAGACGGTGAAGTTCGCGCCCACAGTGGAGAAGCTGATTGCCGCGGGGCACAAGGTGTTCATTGAGGCGAGTCCGCATCCGGTGCTGACCATGGCCGTGCAGGACGCCCTCGACGACGGTGTGGCGATTGGGACGCTCCGACGGGATGACGGCGGGACGGATCGGTTCTTCACCTCGCTTGCGGAGGCGTATGTGCGGGGTGTGCCGGTCGAGTGGGAGCGGGCGTTCGGGAACGCGAAGCGCGTGGACCTGCCGACCTACGCCTTCCAGCGGGAACACTATTGGCTGCATCAGGAACCGGCGGCTGGCGATCTTGCCGCGGCCGGGTTGCAGGCGGCGGAGCATCCTCTGCTGGCAGCTGCGGTCGGGCTGGCCGATGACTCCGGATACGTGCTCACCGGCCGGATCTCGCTGAATACTCATCCATGGCTGGCAGATCATGCTGTGTTGGGCACGGTTTTGCTGCCGGGTGCGGCGCTGGTCGAGTTGGCGTTACATGCGGGGCACCAGGTGGGGCTCGACACGATTGATGAGTTGACCTTGGAAGCGCCGCTGATCGTGATCGAAGACGGTGTGACGGTGCAGATCATCGTCAGCGAGTCAAATCTGACTGTCCATTCACGACAAAGTGAAGATCAACCGTGGACGAGGAATGCCTCTGGCACTCTGGCAAGGAGTGCTGGGACAACGGAAACGATGGACTGGCCGCCCCAGGGCGCGGAACATGTTCCGGTGGACGGACTTTACGAGCAGCTCGCCAATGCGGGCTACGAGTACGGTCCTGCGTTTCAAGGATTGCGCGCTCTGTGGCGTGATGGGATGAGCACGTACGCCGAAGTGGAGGTCCCGGAGAGTGGCGGCTTCGCGATCCATCCGGCGCTGCTTGACTCGGCCTTGCATCCCAGTGTGTACACCATGCTCGGTGGCGACGCGATTCACCTGCCGTTCTCCTGGCGAGGTGTGACGCTCCATGCGACCGGCGCGACCTCGCTGAGGGTTCGCATCGTCGCGGACGAGAATCACACGCTGTCGGTTCGTCTCACTGACACCACGGGGCAACCCGTGGCCGAGATCGCGGCGCTGGCGTCCCGGCCGATCGACCGTGCACAGCTGAAAGTCGGTCGTCGGCGCAGCGGTGAGCTGTACGCGATCGAATGGGAGCCCTTTGCGTCAGGGCAACCGCGTCCGGGAGCCTGGGCGGCGATCGGGTGCCCCGAATCGCTGATCCTGCCGCCAGAGATCACCATTGAGTCCTATGGCGACAATCAGGAGTTCCACTCTGGACTCAGCTGGGATGCTCCTGCTCCTGAGGTGGTTCTGGTGTGGTACTCGGCGACTGGTGATCTTGTGGAGCGGGCTCACGAGGCCGGTCGGCTGGGGCTCGAGCTGGTGCAGGACTGGTTGGCCGAAGAGCGGCTTGCGGGGTCGAAGCTCCTGGTGGTGACCCAGGGCGCGACCGGTGAGGTCACGGACCCGGCCGCGGCGGTGGTGTGGGGGTTGTTGCGTTCGGCGCAGTCGGAACATCCTGGGCGGTTCGTCTTGGCCGATGTGGACGGTAGCCCGGAGTCCTGGGAGGCCTTGGCTTCCGTTGCGGGTGCTGGGGAGCCGCAGTATGCCATCAGGTCGGGCGCGGTCTCAGTGCCACGATTGGTCAAGACCGCGTCCACAGGTGGGGCGTTCAGTCCTGAAGGGACGGTTCTGGTCACCGGGGCCACGGGCACGCTGGGGTCTCTCGTGGCTCGGCATCTGGTCGAGGCGCATGGTGTGCGGAGGCTGGTTCTCGCGAGCAGGCGGGGGATCGCCGCCGAAGGTGCGTCCGAGTTGCGTGACTCGTTGGCGGGCCTTGGGGCTGAGGTCGAGGTCGTCGCCTGTGACCTGGCGGATCGGACTTCCGTGGCGGAGATGCTGACGGCGCATCCGATCTCGGGTGTCGTGCACGCGGCTGGTGTACTCGATGACGCTGCGGTCGAGTCGTTGACACCAAAGCAAGTTGACGCGGTGCTGGCGGCCAAAGTGGACGCTGTGGTCAACCTGCATGAGCTTGCAGGGGATCTGTCGACGTTCGTGATGTTCTCGTCGCTGGCCGGCGTTCTAGGGAGTCCTGGCCAGGCCAACTACGCCGCGGCGAACGCGTTCCTGGACGCGTTCGCGCAGTATCGGACGGCGAATGGTGCTCCGGCCACGTCGATTGCATGGGGGCTGTGGGAACAGGCCAGTGGGATGACCGACCATCTGGACGCAGCGAGTGTGGCGCGCGTCCGGCGGACAGGTGTCCGGGCTTTGCAGTCGGACGATGGGCTGGCGTTGTTCGACGCGGCGCTGGGGTTGCCCGCGGTTGCGGCGACCAGGCTCGACACCGGAGCGATGGCTGCCGATGGGTCGCTTCCCAGCGTGTTGCGGCGGCTGGCAGCGAAGCCACCTTCTCAGGTGTCCATCGTGGATATTCGTGAGCAGCTGACCGGGTTGTCCGATGCGGAGCAGCAATCGGCTTTGCTGGATCTGGTTCGCGGACACCTGGCCGCTGTCCTGGGACATGTGTCCGCTGCGGCCATTCCCGCCGACCGTGGGTTCCTCGATCTGGGGATCGACTCGCTCACGGCTGTCGAACTGCGTAACCGGTTGAACATGGCGACCGGTTTGCGCCTGCCGACGACGTTGATCTTCGATCATCCCAATGCGACCGCGGTCGCCGGCTATCTTCGGTCCACATTGGGTATTGGCTCATCCGGCGGCGAGGACTCCGTGATCCTGGAGCTTGACCGGTTGGACGGTGTGTTGCGGTCGATCCCGGCCGAGGCGAGTTCGGCGATCCAGGCCCGGCTGCGTTCGATGTTGTCCATTTGGGACAGTCCGGCTCGCGACGACGACCTCGAGTCGGCCACCGCGAGCGAGCTTTTCGCGTTGCTCGACGACGAGCTCGGCAGGTGAGGCGGGTCATGGCCGACGAAGAGAAGTACCTGCAGTACCTGAAGAAGGCGACCGCCGAGCTACGGGACGTGCGTGGCCGGCTGCGTGAAGTCGAGGAGCAGCGGACCGAGCCGGTCGCGATCGTCGGCATGGCCTGCCGGTACCCGGGTGGGGTGCGCTCGCCCGAGGACTTGTGGGATGTGGTCGCGGGCGGCCGGGATGTGATCTCGGACGTTCCCGCTGACCGGGGCTGGAACTTCGACAGCTTCTTCGACCCGGATCCCGATGCTGCTGGGAAGTCGTACGTTCGCTCGGGCGGGTTCCTCGAGGATGTCGGCCGGTTCGATGCCGGGTTCTTCGGGATCTCGCCGCGTGAGGCGCTGGCCATGGATCCGCAGCAGCGGCAGTTGCTTGAGGTGTCGTGGGAGGCATTGGAGTCGGCTGGTTTCTCCACCGAGACCTTGCGTGGCAGTCAGACTGGCGTGTTTGTCGGTTCTGTGGCGCCGGATTACGGGCCACGGATGCACGATGGTGTTGCTGAGACGAGCGGGTACCTCGTCACTGGGATGGCGACGAGCGTTGTCTCCGGCCGGATCGCTTATGCGCTTGGGCTTGAGGGCACGACGTTCACTGTGGACACTGCTTGTTCGTCCTCTTTGGTCGCGATGCATTTAGCCTGTCAGTCTTTGCGTTCTGGGGAGACTTCGCTGGCTTTGGCTGGTGGGGTTGCGGTGATGTCGGCGCCTGGGTTGTTCATTGAGTTCAGCCGGCAGGGCGGGCTTTCGCCGGATGGACGGTGCCGGCCTTTTTCCGCTTCCGCCAACGGTTTCGGGCTTGGT
>CBIMJO010001031.1:0-4362 GCA_966244135.1 uncultured Actinocrispum sp.
GAGTTCCTGTTCGTCTACATCGGGGCGATGATCGCGGCCATCTGGCTCAGCCAAGCCCTGCGCAACCACTGGTGGGGCGCTCCGGAGCGGGAGTGGGGGCAGCTCAGCGAGGATGAGGTCGCCTACTTGTGCGGCGGCGCGCGACGAGTGCAGGAAGTCGCCATCGCCCGGATGGTCGAGCGCGGAACGCTGCGGGTCCAGCGCGACGGCGACCTGACACCCACCGGCGCCCCGGCCCAGACCGCGCTGGAGCAGGATTTGCTGCAGTTGCTCGAACAGCGTCCCCGCTCGGCGGCCCAGCTCGCGACGAGTGGCCATTGGGCCGTCCAGGCCGCCGAAGAATCGTTGTACAACAAGGGTTTGCTGCACCGGGAGACGCCACGGCAGAAGTTCCTGATCACGCTGCCGGTGCTCGTGGTGTTCCTGGTCGGCGTCGCCCGGCTGGTCAACGGGATCTCGCTGGGCCGTCCGATCGTGTTCCTGCTGATCCTGGTGGTCGTCTCGCTGGTGATCCTGCTCGGCAGGCCGAACGCGGCCGGCCGCTGGCGCAGCCGGGCGGGCGACAAGCTGGACGAGGACATCCGGGCGGACAAGGCAGGCGACCGGATCACGCCCCTCATCGGTGCCGCGGGACTCGTTGCCGTGGGCGGCTTCGGCCTCTTCCCCGATCCCACCATCGCCACCGCGCTCACCCCGCCGCTCGCCGATACAACGTCGTCGAGCGACGGTGGTGGCTGCGGAAGTGGTTGCGGCGGCGGAGGTTGCGGTGGCTGCGGGGGTTGCGGCGGTTAGACCAGTGTTTCGCTCAGCTTCCACAGCCGTTCGGCGGACTCGGGGTTGATCGCGTACGGCATCACGCCCTGGGTCTCGAGCTTTCCGATGGCCAGGCGGGTCTGGTCGGCGGTCTGCACGACCTGGGCGATGTCCGAGTTCTGGCAGTAGACCCCGCCGAGACCGTCGAGCTGGGGGCTCGTGGCACACCAGATGCTGGTCGCGGCGCCCTGTTCGACCGTCTTGAGCTGGCGGGACGGGTCGAGGACCGGGTTGCCGTCCTGGTCGAGGACACCGCTGGCCTTCAGGTCCTCGATGGGGATGTGCCGGCCGAGGTTGGTGTCCGCGATGCTGCCCGGATGCACTGCGAACGCACGGATTCCGTCGTCCTTGCCGCGGGTGTCGGCTCCGACCGCGAGGAGCACGTTGGCCGTTTTGGACTGTCCATAGGCGACATACGGATCGTAGTCGCGGCGGTGGAAGTTCGGGTCGTCGAAGTCGATGTCCGAGTAGCGGTGGCCCCACGAGGACAACGAGACGATCCGGGCGCCGTCCGCGCTTCGCAGCGCGGGCCAGAGTTCGGTGACGAGCTGGAAGTGGCCGAGGTGGTTGGTCGCGAACTGGGCCTCGTAGCCGCGGGCGTCCCTGGTCAGCGGGGTGGCCATGATCCCGGCGCTGTTCACCAGGATGTGCAGCGGGCGGCCGGAGGCCAGGAACCGCTCGGCGAACGTGTGCACGGAGGCCGGGTCGATCAGGTCCATCGGTTCGATCTCGGCGTCGATCCCGTGCAGGCCTTCCTGGGCCCTGGCCGTCGACCGGGCCGGGACGATGACGGTCGCACCGGCGGCCCGGAGCACGCGCGTGGTCTCGGTGCCGATGCCGGAGTAGCCGCCGGTGACGATGGCGACCTTGCCGGTCAGGTCGATGCCCTTGATCACGTCGTCGGCGGTGGACGCGGCGGTGAAGCCGGAGTTGATGGGTGCCTGTGTCATGGTTCCAGCCTGCGCCGGGACGTCCGGACTTTGAATGCTTGCCAGTCCGCATTACTTGCGTGAAAATCCGGGGTATGGATCCGCTGTCCGAAATCCTGACGCTCGTGAACGCGCGGTGCTTCCTGTCCGGCGGGTTCTTCGCCGGCGGCGACTGGGCGATGCGGTTCCCACGGCCGAACCGGCTCAAGATCACCGCGGTGGCCCGGGGCTCGCACTGGCTGACGATCCCCGAGCTGGACCAGCAGGTCTTGTTGGAGACCGGTGACGTCGCCGTGTTCGACGGCAACCACGAGTTCACCGTATCGAGCGACCCCGGACTCGATCCGGTGGATGCGACGGGTCTGTTCGCGGGGCGTCCGTTGCCGATCGTGCACGTCGGATCAGGCGATCAGGTGGCTTCGGTGGGCGGTCACATCGACCTCGGCGAGGCCGGCGGGGAGTTGCTGCGCGCGATGCCGCCGCTGATCCACGTCCGGGCGGCCGCCGACGAGGCCGGGGCCTTGCGCTGGCTGACCGAGCAGTTGCTGCACGAGGTCACGACGCGGAACGCCGGTGCGGGATTCGCCGCGGACCAGGTCGCGCAGCTGATGCTTGTACATGTCTTGCGGGCTTACCTGGCGCAGTCGGAGTCGTTCCCGGCCGGGTGGTTGCGGGCGCTGGCCGACGAACGCATCGCGCCCGCCCTTCGCCTGATCCACAGCGATCCGGGACGGGACTGGCGGCTGGAGGACCTGGCCCGGGCCGTCGCCATGTCCCGCACCACGTTCGCCGAGCGGTTCAAAGACGCCGCAGGCGTTCCACCGCTGACCTACCTGCACAACTGGCGAATGCGCTTGGCACAGCGGACTTTGCGCCAGGACGACACACCTTTGTCGGCACTCGCGCGGTCGCTCGGGTACTCGTCCGACAGCGCCTTCAGCAACGCGTTCAAACGCACGGTCGGCGTCGCGCCCAAGCGCTACCGGGACGCGGCGAAAAAGGCGACTGCCTGATCAGGACCGGGCAGCGGCCGCGCGTTCGGCGGCTTCTTCCTCGGCGACCAGCTCGGCGACGGACTTGCGGCGGGGGCGTTCACCGGTGAGGGCGCCGCCGGGCTGCAGTTCGCGCCAGGTGAAGTACAGCCAGCCGAGCAGGGCCATCGTGCCGAACGCGATCCACTGCAGCGCGTACGACAGGAACGGCCCGGCGTCGAGCTCCGGCAGCGGCAGCGGCCCGAGCACGCCCGGGCTGTTGCTCTCCAGCTGCAGGTACCCGGGCTGGATGGTCAACCCGGTCGCGCGGGCCACGACCCGGGAGTCGACCGCCCAGGACTGGAGTTTGCCCTGGGTACCGGCGTCGGCGAAGGCGTCGCGGTTCTGCGGGTCGGTCTCGTCGGCGCGGATCCGGCCGGTCAGCGTGACCTGGCCGGTGGGTGGCGCGGGATAGGCCGGGACCTGGGACTGCTCGGGCCGCAGGAAGCCGCGGTCGATCAGCAGCACCTGGCCGTCGGTCCGCCGGAACGGGACCATCACCTCGAACGCGGGCTCGCCCTGGACGGTCCGCAGCCGCGCCACGATCTCCTTGTCGGCGACGAACGTGCCGGTCACGGTGGCCAGCCGCCACTCGTGCATGGACGGGTCCAGCGGCGCGGGCGGGGCCTTGAACGACGCCGTGATCTGGTCGTTCGTGGTCTTGCGCTCCTCGTGGCGGCGGAACTGCCACGGCGCGAGCAGGGTGAAGCAGGCGATGGCGAACATGATCACCAACGCCGTCAGCGAGAGCCACCCTGGCTGGAGCAGATTCCGCAACCGCACGCCCCCACGGTAGCTACCCCAGACTGATGCCGGAGAACCTGACCCGGAAACCCGGCCCGTCCGGCGACGCGCACATCACCCCGGCGAACACCGGAACCGCAGGTGGCAGGTAGGCCAGCCGCAGCATCGTGTCGCCCGCGTAGACCGTCACGGTGTCGCCGGTGCGGGTGGCCTTGATCGTGACATCGGCGGCATCCGGAACAGGCACGACAGACCAGTCGGACACGCCACGAGTGACCACAACGGACTGTTGGTACCGGCCGTCGACCAGCTCGATCCCGGTCTTGATCCAGTTCTCCGCGTCGATCCGCAGTGCGATCCCGGCCTGGTCGTACTGGTGGGTGTACTGGCCCGCGAACCTCGCCTGAAGCGTGAAGTCGCCTTCGGTCCAGCGGCCGAGGATGTGACCGTTGTCGCGGACGAACCCGTAGTGCGTGGTCCGCCAGAAGTCCGATCCGGCGTCGGTGTGCACCGCCAGCCCGTCGTCGTCCTGCGTCCACTCCGCGGGTTCGGTGAACCACTCCCACCCGTCACTGCCGAATGCGTGCACGCCGATCATGCTTTCAGGGCGGTGCGCGCGGCGGACAGCGCCTGTCCGGCGTAACCGCCGCCGAACAGTACGGTGTGCACGAGCAGCGGCCAGATCTGGTGCAGCGCCACGCGTTTCCGCCAGCCGTCGGCCAACGGGTAGACCTCGTTGTACGCACCCAGCACGCGGTCCAGGAGCGGGCACCCGAAGAGCTGGAGCATCGCCAGGTCGGTCTCGCGGTGGCCGCCGTGGGCCGCGGGGTCGATCAGCCAGGCTC
>CBIMJO010001032.1:0-4362 GCA_966244135.1 uncultured Actinocrispum sp.
GCCGAGTCGATGTTGCCCGGGTTCAGGCCGGTCCAGCCGTAGCCGGAGCCGCAGACCAGGACCGGGTCACCGTTCTCGGCCGTGGCCAGGGTGACGTTGGTTTCCTCGGCGCGGTGGCCTTTCCGGGCGATCTTCACCGAGTGGTCCAGGCGGGGCTCGACGTTCGGCACGGTGAGCCACACGCCGAGCATGCCCTGGATGCGTTCGTGCGACTCGGTTCCGCTGAGGACCTCCTCGCCGTACACGCCCGGGGAAAGGACATAGTGGTCGGCTCGGATGGTCTCATGGTCCGTCGTCAGGCCGGTCGCGGTGCCGCCGTCCCACTCGATGGCCGTGACCGTTGTCCGCCAATGGAACCGGACGCCTTCGGCCTCGAGCAGGTCCACGAGCCTGGCGACGAACTTGTGGATGTTCACGGTGAAGCCGACGACCTCGATGCCGCCCGCGATCGACTCGGCGTTCGCGAGCGCCGGATAGCCTGAGCGAACCTGTTGCGCGGTAAGGGCTCTGCGGGTGGCGCCGACGCGGTCATTGCGGGCCAGGTGCCACTGGTAGTAATCGTCCTCTGTGTACAGGCGCAGAATGCCGTCGCGGTAGCCGGTTGTGTCGGTGAACAGGTCCGGATCGGTGGCCCGAAGCTTGTCCCACAACGTTCCGGCGGCCCGGTTGACGTCGAAGATGTCCTCGTTGTAACTCTCCGCGAGCCACGGCGGGATCTGGTGGAAGGCGTCCGCCCAGCGCAGTTCCGCGGCGGTGAGGTCGCCCGGCTTGGCCACCAGCCAGCCGTGGTCCGAGATCGGCCGGGTCAGCAGGTCCTTTCCCGGCCAGGCGCGGCTGTTGTAGCTGTCCGCCTCGGTGAGGGTGAACATCCGGCCGTCGCCGCCGCCGCGGGTGCAGCCGTAGGCGGTCCAGTGCGCGTCGCCGCGCGGATCCGGGGACTGGTCATACACCGTGACCGTGTAACCACTACGCGTCAACTCCAGCGCTGTCACCAGGTTCACGATGCCGGCCCCGGCCAGCGCGGCACTCCTGCCGCCCGCGCCCAGTACCACTGGCTGCGCGTCGGCCCGGTCCCGTTCCTCGTCCGCGAGAGTTCCCGCCGAGCCTGTCTCCACGACGTGAATGCTACTGGGTCAGCCGAGGGTGAAGGGGTCTCTCGTCGTCCCGGCCAGCTCCACCCAGACCGATTTGGTGTGCAGGTACGCGTCCATCGCCTCGGCGCCGTTCTCCCGGCCGATGCCTGAGTTCCCGTAGCCACCGAAGGGAACACCGGGCGCGACCACCCGGTAGGCGTTGATCCACACCGTGCCCGCCTTGATCCGCGCGGCGATCCGGTGCGCGCGGTGGACGTCCTTGGTCCAGACCGCCCCGGCCAGGCCGTAGGGGGTGTCGTTGGCGAGTTTGACGGCCTCCTCCTCGGTTTCGAAGGTGCAGGCGGACAGGACCGGCCCGAAGACCTCCTCGCGGACGACTGTCGACTGTGGACCAACGCCGGTCAGGATGGTGGGCCTGACGAACAGGCCCTCGTCGGTGGCGCCGCCGTAGACCACGGTCGCGCCCTCCCGCTCGGCCGTTTCCAGGTAACCGAGAACCTTGTCGTACTGGGGTTTGTTGGCGACCGGACCCATCTCGGTGGCCGGATCGTTGGGATCGCCGAGTTTGATCGTCGCGGCTCGTTGGGCCACTTTGGCTACCAGGGCGTCGTGGATGTCGCGGTGGACGATCAGCCGCGATCCCGCCATGCAGGTCTGGCCGGTGGCCGCGAACACCCCGGCGATCACGCCGTTCGCCGCCGCGTCGAGGTCGGCGTCCGGGAACACCACCTGCGGGGATTTGCCGCCGAGCTCCAGGGTCACCTGGTTGAGGTTCTCCGCCGCGGCTTTCGCGACTGCCCGGCCGGTGTTCGTGGATCCGGTGAACGCGACCTTGGCGGCGAACTCCAGCGTGGCGGCCGGGGAATGCTCCGAGGGCTTCACCACGAGCGTGCAGCCGGCCGCCAACGCGGGCGCGGCCTTCCAGGTCATCAGCAGCAGCGGGGAGTTCCACGGCGTGATCGCCGCGACCACCCCGATGGGTTCGCGGCGGGTGTACACGAGGTAGTCGGGGTTGTGTGTGGGGATCTGACGTCCCTCGACCTTGTCGGCCAGGCCCGCGTAGTAGAGGTACCAGGCGCCCAACCCGATGGCCTGCCCGATCATCTCCCGGTAGAGCTTGCCGGAGTCGTTGACCTCCAGCCGCGCCAGCCGCTCGGCGTTCCGCGTGATCAGCTCGGCCAGCCGTCGCATCAGCCCGGCCCGCGCGGACCCGCTCAGCCGCCCCCACTCCCCCTCCAGCGCCGCCCGCGCCGCCCCACCGCATCGTCGACATCCAGCACACCCGCATCAGGCACAACAGCCCATGGCTGCCCCGTGTACGGGTTCATCGACTCGAAGGTGCGCCCCTCCCGCGCATCCACCGCCCGGCCCCCGATGACCATCTGAAATCGCTCCATCTCCCCACTATCGCCCCGCCGCTGGAAAGTCGCGAGGGCTCGCGGTGGCGTTTGTACGACGTTGGGCGCTGATGGCATATTGCGTTGTGGCTTCTGGGGAAAACGCGGATCATGGCGGGGTGTCTCAGCAGTCGCTTCATGTGGTGAAGAATCTGGCCCCGCAGCCCGATCCGATCACCGTCCTGCCGGTCCGTGTTCAGCTCGACGACAACGACTCCCCGATGGATGTCCTGGACGCCTTGCTGATCACGCAGTTCAGCGCGGGCGGGCACACGGCCGCGCACACCGTGCAGGTGAAGCGGTTGCGGGACGGCGCGCGGCTTTTGCCTGACGGCGCAAGGGTTATCCGCACCGTGCGGGAGGATGACCGGCGCGGTGTGCTGGCGGCCGGCGAGGGATGGCTGCTGCAGACCGTGCAGTGGCAGGAGAGCGCGAAGGTCACGGTCACCGCCGTGAGCGACGAGCTCGCGGCCAAGGTGCTGGCGGAAACCGTTGCGGACGCGGAGGAACCGGAGGCCGAGGACGACGACGTCGTCACGATGGGCTTCTGGCACATGTCGATGAACGGGCCGCGCCGCCGTGCCCGGGACATCACCACGCCCGCGTGGCCGGAGATCCGGCAGAACTACGCGTCGGGGGTGGCCACCGCGCTGGACAAGCTCCTCGGGCTGCAGGCGGAGGTCCTGGCCGGGCGGTTGTTGCTGCTGCACGGACCGCCGGGCACCGGCAAGACGACCGTGCTGCGGGCGTTGGCGCGCGCGTGGCGCGAATGGTGTCAAGTGGACTGTGTGCTCGACCCGGAGCGGTTGTTCGACGACCCGGCATACCTGATGGAGGTCGCGCTGGGCTACGACAACGAGGACCAGTGGCGGTTGCTGCTGCTGGAGGACTGCGACGAGCTGATCCGCGGCGAGGCCAAGCAGTCCACCGGCCAGGCGCTGTCCCGGCTGCTCAACCTGACCGACGGCCTGATCGGCCAGGGCAGCCGCACCCTCGTCGGCATCACCACCAACGAGGACCTGGCCCGGCTGCACCCGGCGGTCATCCGGCCGGGCCGCTGCCTCGCGCAGATCGAGGTCGGCCCGCTGTCCCAGGACGAGGCGTCCGCATGGCTCGGCCGCCATGTCCGCGACCGGGCGACCCTCGCCGAGCTGTACGCGATGCGCAACGACCTCGCCCCGGTGGTGGCCGAGACCGAGGCCGAGCACATCGGCCTCTACCTGTAGCCGAAGGCCTCGTGAGCGCCCCTCACGAGGCTTTCGCCACGGCCTTCTCGAGGTCGGCGCGGTTCATCTTGGAGCGGCCGCGGATGCCCAGGTCGCGGGCGCGTTCGTCCAGTTCCGCCTTGGTCAGGCCGGACAGGTCGGGCCGCTTCTTCCCGGAGCCGCCCTTGGTGGCTTCGACGCTGCGGCGCAGGGCCTCCATCAGGTCGGTGACCTCGGTGGCCTCCGGCGGCTCCGCCTCGGCCACCACGGTCTCGCCCTTGGCCTTGTCGTCGACGAGTTTCTGCACGCGCTCGGTGTAGGTGTCGCGGTACTCGCCGGGTTTCCACGGCGCGGTCATCGACTCGATCAGCGCGGTGGCCATGCCCAGTTCCTTGCGGCCGGCGTTGGTGCTGACCGGTTCGACGATGTCGGCGGGGTCGCGGATCTCGTCGGCGAAGTACAGCACCTCCATGGCGAGAATTCCGTCGCGGGCGCGGATCGCGGTCAGGTACTGCTTGCCGCGCATGACGAACGTGGCCACGCCGGCCTTGTTGGTGTCCACCAACGCTTTCGCCAGCAGGCCGTACGGCTTCGCGTACTCCTTCTTGCCCGGGGCCAGCCAATAGGTCTTCTGGTAGAAGATCGGGTCGATCTCGTCCAGGTCGA
>CBIMJO010001033.1:0-4361 GCA_966244135.1 uncultured Actinocrispum sp.
TACTTGTACGGGGCGATAGCCTGTTTCACGTAGTCCTGCAGACCGGCCACTGTGGACTGTCCGGCTGGGACGTCCGGGTTGAGCACCACGAACGCCTTCACGATCATGCCCCGGTCCGGGTCGGGCACGCCGACCACCGCCGCCTCGGCCACGTCCGGGTGCCCGGCGAGCGCCTCCTCGACCTCGGGGGCGGCGATGTTGTAGCCGGACGAGATGATCATGTCGTCGGTGCGGCCCTGGTACCAGAAGTAGCCGTCCGCGTCCCGGATGAACGTGTCGCCGGTGAGGTTCCAGCCGTTCCGCACCTGGGTCTGCTGGCGCGGGTCGGCCAGGTACCGGCATCCCGTCGGGCCTTTCACCGCCAGCCGCCCGGGAACGCCGTCCTCGGCCGGGTTTCCGTCGTCGCCGAGGATCACCGCCTGGTAGCCCGGCACGGCTTTGCCGGTGGATCCGGGGCGGATGTCGTCATCGGCCGCGGAGATGAAGATGTGCAGCATCTCGGTGGCACCGATGCCGTCGATGATCCGGATCCCGGTGCGGTGCTGGAACTCCTCCCACACCGGTTGCGCGAGGTGTTCTCCCGCCGACACACAACGCCGGAGGCTGCCCAGCTTTTCAGTGCTGGCAAGCATCGCCTTGTACGCGGTGGGTGCGGTGAACAGGACGGAGACCTGATGGCGGGCGACCGCGTCGGCGAGTTCCGCCGGAGTCGCCCGTTCTATCAACAGGGTTGAGGCGCCCACGCGCAGCGGGAAGATCACCAGGCCGCCGAGCCCGAACGTGAAGCCGATCGGCGGCGTGCCGGTGAACACGTCGTCGGTGGTGGGTTTGAGGATGTGCTTGCCGAACGTGTCCGCGATGGCCAGGACGTCCCGGTGGAAGTGCATTGTCGCTTTGGGGCGGCCGGTGGTTCCCGATGTCGTGGCGAGCAGGACGACGTCGTCCGCTGCGGTGTCCGCAGGCGTGAAGGTGTCGCTTTTGGTGCTGCTGCGTGCTTCCAGCGCGTCGGGATAGGTGAGCACCGGCAGGTCGTTGTCCGGAAGGTCCCCGGTGAACCGGGAATCGCAGATCACCAGCATCGGCTGGGTGATCTCGGCGATCGTGGTCACCTCGCCCGCGCGCAGCAGTGGCATCGTCGTCACCACGACCCCGCCCGCCTTCACCACCCCGAACCACGCCGCCACCAGCCACGGATTGTTGGGACCGCGTAACAGAACCCGGTTGCCGGGCACCAGCCCGTAGTCCTCGGTGAGGACGTGCGCGATCTGGCTGCTGTGCCGCTGCAGATCCCCGTAGCTCCACGTCGCGGTATCCGTCCGCAGGCACGGCCGGTCCGGGTCCACCGGATCCAGCAACGCCGCCGCGCAGTTCAGCCGCTCCGGGTACGTCAGCTCAGGCAGGTCGAACCGGAACTCCGGCCACGACTCCGCCGCCGGCAGGCTCGCCCGGCAGAACCCATCCCGATGTCCCGAGTGCCCCATGCGCACCCACCTCCATGTCACTCTTGTGACGACCGTCATGCTCTCTCTACATGAAGGGCATGTCAAGGATCCCCTGATCGGGTATCGGGTGCGAATCTCTAGGATTCGGGGGGTGACGGGGTTTGATGAGGTTTTCGATGATCTGGATGGGGCGGGGCTGCCGGAGCGGCAGCAGCAGATCCTGGTGGTGATCCGGGATTGGGTTGTCCGGCATGGGTATTCGCCGAGTTCCCGGGAGATCGGCGAGGCGGTGGGGCTGCGGTCGTCGTCCACGGTGTCCAAGCACCTGGCGAGCCTGGAGGAGAAGGGGTTCCTGCGGCGCGGCCCGGCGGTGACCCGGCCGATCGACGTCCGCGGGTTCCTGGAGCCGCAGGTGCGCGAGCCGGAGGACTCGGTGAGCGTGCCGGTGGTCGGCGACATCGCCGCCGGTGTGCCGATCGCGGCCGAGCAGCACGTCGACGACATGCTCACGCTGCCGCGCGGCCTGACCGGGCGGGGCACCGTGTTCGGCCTGCGCGTCCGCGGTGACTCGATGATCGACGCCGCGATCTGCGACGGCGACATCGTGGTGGTCAAGCAGCAGCAGGAGGCGCACTCCGGTCAGATCGTCGCCGCGATGATCGACGAGGAGGCCACGGTCAAGGTCTACCGGCGCCGCGACGGGCACGTCTACCTGGAGCCGCGCAACCCCGCCTATGAGGTCATCGACGGCGACAACGCGGTGGTGCTGGGCGTCGTGGTGTCAGTCCTGCGCAGCATGTGACAGCCGGCCCGCGCGCTTTCTTTTGCTGCACAAGGGATTCCCCGGACGATCCGGCGGAATGTCCCGCACACCGGGAAGGCATTGTCACCCTCGGTAGGGTGGCTGTGACTGGCTTGCCCTGCGAGTCCATGGAATGCCTGAACCTTCGCGGGAGGAGCGGCAGATGACTCAAGACCGGCCGGAGCGTGCCTTGGCACGCAGGGGTTTCCTGGTCGGCTCGGCGGGGATCGCGGGCGCGGTGGCATTGCCGGGGACGGCGGGCGCGGATCCCGTTCGCCAGGGCGAGATCTACGTGAACAACGTCGGCTACGACGTGAACGGGCCGAAGCGGGCGATCGTCGCCACGTCGGACCGGCCGCGCCTGCCGTTGCAGTTCACGGTGGTGAACTCCGCTGGTGCCACGGTGTTCCGCGGCATGACCAAACCCGGCGTCCAGGTCGACGACTGGAAGCACGACAGGTTTCCCGCGGGACCGGACAACTACGCGGTGGCCGACTTCAGCGCACTGTCCACACCGGGCGAGTACACAGTGGTCGTTGGCAACGCCAGGTCCTGGCCGTTCCGGATCGACCAGGACGTCCTGGAGCACATGACGCTCGGCCAGGTGGTCCACTTCTTCAAGGACTCAAGGTCGGACGGCCAGTACGACAAGGCCGACCGGAAGCTGGCGATCGGCACGACCGGCAGGACCTGGGACGCGCACGGCGGCTGGTACGACGCGGCAGCCGACTGGGGCAAGCACTTCACCCAGTTGTCGCAGCTGTCCTACTTCAACACGCTGTCGATCCCGCTCACCGCCTGGGTTCTGTTCGCCGCGCACGACAACCTGTTGGGGCGCAAAAACTCCAACTACGTCGCCGCGATGTCCTGGCTGCTGGACGAGGGCCTGTTCGGTGCGGACTTCCTGGTGCGCATGCATGTTCAAGGGCAGTCCTTCTACGGCTCGGTGCACCAGCCGGAGGCGGACGACCTCAGCATCGACCCTGCCCAGCGCAACCTCAGCACCAACCAGGTGAACTTCCGGGAGGGTGGGGGACTGGCCATCGCCGCGCTCGCCCGCGCGAGCACGTACCCGGTCAGCGGCGAGTACGGCAAGGCCGACTACCTCGCCGCCGCGCAGGACGCCTACGCCTACCTGGAAGCGCACAACGTCGAGCTCACCAACGACAAGAAAGAGAACATCCAGGACGACTACAACGCCCTGCTGGCAGCGGTCGAGCTCGCCAAAGCCACCAAAGACCCGCGCTACCAACAAGCCGCGGACAAGCGTGCCGCGAGTCTGCTGGCCCGGCTCGCCACCTGGCAGAAGTACCGCGACTACTGGCGGGCCGACGATGCCGACCGGCCCTATTTCCACCCGTCCGACGCGGGCCTGCCGATCGTCAGCCTGTTGTCCTATCTGGACATCGCGAAGGACAAGACCCCCGTGCTCGCCGCGGTTCGCCGGTCGCTGGAGTTCGAGCTGGCGATCACCAACGAGGTTCCCAACCCGTTCGGCTACGCCCGCCAGCTGGTCCAGCTTCGTAGCGGCAGCCGGTTCAGCGGGTTCTTCATGCCGCACGACATCTCCAAGCCGGGCGACTTCACCTGGTGGCAGGGCGAGAACGCCCGGATCGCCTCGCTGGCCTCGGCCGCCCGGCACGCGGCCCGGGTCTTCGCCCAGGACAAGGCGTTCGTGACCCGGCTGACCGGCTATGCGCAGGACCAGCTGAACTGGATCCTCGGCGTCAACCCGTTCGGCACCTGCATGATGGAAGGCCCGGGCCGCACGGTCCCGCTCTACCTCGAGTACGACCCCGCGGATCCGGCCGGGTCGTGGCGCTGGCTGCGGTCTGCGGGCGGAATCATCAACGGCATCACCGGCAAGGGCGATGACGGCCGCGGCCTGCACTGGGACCCGGGCAGGGCCTCGACCGGCCCGAACACCGACTGGCGCTGGCTGGAGCAGTGGCTCCCACACGCGACCTGGTACCTGTACGCAGTCACTGTGTAACCCCCCGTGTCCCCGAGTTCCGTCGCCCGGCGTGGCGGAACGCGGGGACGACTGAAACGAGCAAGTGAGCCCCCGCCTGGCGGGATCGTGCCACCAACCGCCGACATCGATGTCAGTCTGTTCG
>CBIMJO010001034.1:0-4357 GCA_966244135.1 uncultured Actinocrispum sp.
GTTCTGGCACAGGAAGCACTCGATGCACTTGCGGAACTCCTGCGAGCGCTCGACGTCCACCTGCTGCATCCGGTACTCGCCCGGCTTGAGGTCCGCGGGCGGCGTGAACGACTGGACCTCACGTGCCTTGGCGTAGTTGAACGACACGTCGGTCACCAGGTCGCGGATCACCGGGAACGTCCGCATCGGCGTGACCGTGATGACCTCGTCCTCGGTGAACGTGGACATCCGGGTCATGCACAGCAGCTTCGGCATGCCGTTGATCTCGGCCGAGCACGAACCGCACTTGCCGGCCTTGCAGTTCCAGCGGACGGCCAGGTCGGGCGCCTGGGTGGCCTGCAGGCGGTGGATGATGTCGAGGACGACCTCGCCCTCGTTCACCTCGATGGTGTAGTCCCGGAGCTCACCGGACTCGTCGTCACCCCGCCACACCCGGAATTGGGCTTTGTATGCCATGTCAGGCTTTCCTTCCCGGGTGCGCGGCGAGTTCCTCGTCGGTGTAGTACTTCTCCAGCTCGCCGAGCTCGAAGAGCTGGAACAGCTCCTCGCGCATCGCCAGTTGCGGCTGCTCGACCACGTCGATGCCCGGCACGACATCGTCGCCGTCGGCCACCGAGCAGACGAGCAGCTTGTTGCGCCAGTTCGAGTTCATCGCCGGGTGGTCGTCGCGGGTGTGCCCGCCGCGGCTCTCCTCGCGCAGCAGCGCGGCCTTGGCGACGCACTCGCTGACCAGCAGCATGTTGCGCAGGTCGATGGCCAGGTGCCAGCCCGGGTTGAACTGCCGGTGCCCCTCGACGACCACGTTGCGGATCCGCTGCTTGAGCTCGGCCAGCTTCTCCAGCGCCTGCTGGATCTCACCGGCCTTGCGGATGATGCCGACCAGGTCGTTCATCGACTGCTGCATCTCGCTGTGCAGCGTGTACGGGTTCTCCTCGACGCCGTTGCCGGTCGGGTCGAACGGCGCCACCGCCATCTTGGCCGCGTTGTCCACATCGGACTGGGTGATCGCCGGGCGGGCCTCGCCGAGGCCCTCGACGTAGTCCGCCGCGCCCATGCCCGCGCGCCGGCCGAACACCAGCAGGTCGGACAGGGAGTTGCCGCCCAGCCGGTTGGAGCCGTGCATGCCGCCGGCCACCTCACCGGCCGCGAACAGGCCGGGCACCTTGGCGGCCCCGGTGTCCGGGTCGACCTCGACGCCGCCCATCACGTAGTGGCAGGTCGGCCCGACCTCCATCGGCTCGGCGGTGATGTCCACATCGGCCAGTTCCTTGAACTGGTGGTGCATGGACGGCAGCCGCCGGCGGATCTCCTCGGCCGGCATCCGGCTGGAGATGTCCAGGAACACGCCGCCGTGCGGTGAGCCGCGGCCCGCCTTGACCTCCGAGTTGATCGCGCGCGCGACCTCGTCGCGGGGCAGCAGGTCGGGGGTGCGCCGGTTGCCGTCCGGGTCGGTGTACCAGCGGTCGGCCTCTTCCTCGTTGTCGGCGTACTTGTCCTTGAACACCTCGGGGATGTAGTCGAACATGAAGCGCTTGCCGTCGGAGTTGCGCAGCACGCCGCCGTCACCGCGGACGCCCTCGGTGACCAGGATCCCCTTCACACTCGGCGGCCACACCATGCCGGTCGGGTGGAACTGGATGAACTCCATGTTGATCAGGGTCGCCCCCGCGCGCAGGGCCAGCGCGTGGCCGTCCCCGGTGTACTCCCAGGAGTTCGACGTGACCTTGAAGGACTTGCCGATGCCGCCGGTGGCCAGCACCACCGCGGGCGTCTCGAACAGGATGAACCTGCCGGACTCGCGCCAGTAGCCGAACGCGCCGGAGATCTTGCCGTCCTCCTTGAGCAGCTCGGTGACCGTGCACTCGGCGAAGACCTTGATCCGCGCCTCGTAGTCGCCGTGCTCCTTGAAGTCCTCCTGCTGCAGCGACACGATCTTCTGCTGCAGCGTGCGGATCAGCTCGAGGCCGGTCCGGTCGCCGACGTGCGCCAGCCGCGGGTACTCGTGGCCGCCGAAGTTGCGCTGCGAGATCCGGCCGTCCTTGGTGCGGTCGAACAGCGCGCCGTAGGTCTCCAGCTCCCAGACGCGGTCCGGGGCCTCCTTGGCGTGCAGCTCGGCCATCCGCCAGTTGTTCAGGAACTTGCCGCCGCGCATGGTGTCGCGGAAGTGCACCTGCCAGTTGTCATTGCTGTTGACGTTGCCCATCGCGGCCGCGACGCCGCCCTCGGCCATCACGGTGTGGGCCTTGCCGAACAGGGACTTGCAGACCACGGCGGTGCGCAGACCGCGCTGCCGGGCCTCGATGGCGGCTCGCAGGCCGGCGCCGCCGGCCCCGATCACGACGACGTCGTACGTGTGCCGCTCGACCTGGGTCATGAATTCCTCTTTCTCACACGAAGCGCAGGTCGGAGATGGCCCCGCTGGCGACAAGCATCACGTACAGGTCGGTCACCACGAGGGTGGCCAGGGTGGTCCAGGCGAGCTGCATGTGCCGGACGTTCAACTTGGACACCCAGGTCCACAGCTTGTACCGGATCGGGTGAGCCGAGAAGTGCTTCAGCCGGCCGCCCGCGATGTGCCGGCAGGAGTGGCAGGACAACGTGTACGCCCACAGCATGATCACGTTGCCAGCGAGGATCACGTTGCCCAGGCCGAAGCCGAACCCGCCCTCGGGCGAGTGGAACGCCACGATCGCGTCATAGGTGTTGATCACCGAGACGAGCGAGGCGACGTAGAAGAAGTACCTGTGGACGTTCTGCAGGATCAACGGGAACTTCGTCTCACCGGAGTACTTCCCGTGCGGCTCGGCCACCGCGCACGCGGTCGGCGACTGCCAGACCGAGCGGTAGTACGCCTTGCGGTAGTAGTAGCAGGTGAGCCGGAAGCCCAGCAGGAACGGCAGGGCCAGGAAGCCCATCGGGATCCAGCCGGGTAGCTCACCGAACCACGCGCCGAAGTGCGTCGAGCCCGGCGCGCACGAGTCGCTCACGCACGGGGAGAAGAACGGCGAGAGGTAGTGGTAGTCGTTCACCCAGTACGACACCCCGGAGAACGCCCGGATGGTCGCGTAAACGACGAACGTCGCCAGGCCGAGCGTGGTGAGCAGCGGTGAGAGCCACCACCTGTCGGAGCGCAGCGTGCGCTCCGCGATCCGCGCCCGGCCCGGCGCGCTGATACCTGCGGTCATCTGTCCTCAGTTCGGGTTTGACTTCTTTGTCGGGCTAGTCGTCGTGCCGGACGTACTCGTCGTCCGCGCCGCGCCACATCTCGCGGTCGTAGGGGGTGTCCGGCACCACGACCACCTCATGCTCCGACACGGCCGGCTGGCGCGGTGAGGGGGCCTCCGGCTCGGTCCGGAAGTCCGCGGTGTCGATGTCCAGGCGCTCGATGTCGTTGATGAGCCTGCGCACCGCGGGGATGTCGCCGTACCGGCCGCGCAGCTCCCCTACACACTGCTTGACCTGCCCGATTGCGCGTTGCAGCGCCGCGACCTCAGTCATCGACATAACCGGCTCCTTCACCTACGCCAGCGTGTGGTGGTGACGCCGTCTCCACCCCTGGTGACGTGCGTCTCGCCGCCGACTGTGCCGCGCCGGTGACCTTGTGACAAGTACCACAAGCCATGATCCGGCCTGTGAGCGGCCCAACACCCCAGCGCCTCGCGGTGAATCGATTTCTGTGGCAGATCTCACGGGATGCTCTGTTCGAGTGAAGGACGCGCGCTGTGACCAAGCCGTGTGCCGGCGACGCGTAGCGTGTGGCGCTGCACGTGCGGATGCACGTGTGGGGAGCTTCGGAGGTTGGGTACAGCCCTGCAGAGGGGCATGGGGGATGCCGGACAACAGACGGAGACGGGTACGCCGCCTAGCGGACGTCCGCCCGGCCGGAGTCGCGTTCTTCTGGCTGGTGCTGGCGGGAGCGGCCGGCGCGGTGGTGGCGGCGGCATGCCGCCAGCCGGTGGGCTGGGCGGACTGGGGACGCGCGGCAGTGCTTGCCGCGGCGGCGATGACGCACGCCGAAGCGGCCAGGAACGTGGAACGCCAGCGCTGGAGCAAGGACGCGGTGGCGCATGTCGACCTGAACTCCACGTGGACCTTCGCGGCGGCTCTCGTGCTGCCACTGCCGTTGACCACCGCGCTGATCGTGCTGATCTACGCGCACGTGTGGCTCCGGGTGCATAGGACGCCGCCATTCCAGCGGATCTTCAACATCGCGATGTACGTCGTGGCAGCGGTCGCGGCGCGCACGGTGTTCTACCTCAGCGGCACGGGTCCGGTGACGGACAGACTGTCGACCGTGGCGGGCGTGCTGTCCGTCCTGGCGGCTGCGGCGTGTCACATCGCGGTGAACGTGATCATG
>CBIMJO010001035.1:0-4355 GCA_966244135.1 uncultured Actinocrispum sp.
CGGCTGAAGGAGGAGGACCACCCTGAGTCCAATGTGGCCTTCGACGAGGTGTGGCTGCGGCCGCAGTACGCCAAGGCCGGCCTGACGATCCTGGAACCGGTCCGCCCGGACGCGACCTACTCGCCGTTGCGGGTGCCGCGCACCGTGCAGGCCTCACACCTCTGGTACACCAGCACGATCATCGCCGTCGTACCCTGACCACCACGTCGTGGATGGTGATCCCGTCGGGGATGAGCCGCGGCCGGCTCTCGGTCACCACCGGGTCCCAGCCGTCACGGGGAAGTGACGCCACGACCTCGTCGGCGGTGAAGAACAGCCCCGGCATCATCGGCCGCCGCACGCCGGTGTCCAAATCGGACACATCGTGCGCGACGATCAGCAAGGTGCCACCGGGGTTCACCGCGGCGGCCAGCCGGTGGTGGAACGGGACCCGCAGCTCGGCCGGCAGTTGCATGTAGTGGGCGGTCACGAGGTCGAACGTTCCGGGCGGATCGTCGGTGCGCAGATCCGCCTGGACCCACTCGATCTTGAGATCACCGCTGTGCCCGGCGGCCCGCCGCAACGCGACGCCGGACACGTCCAGGCCCGTGACCTGCCACCCCTGTTCGGCGAGCCAGATCGCGTCCCCGCCCTCGCCACAGCCCACGTCGAGAGCCGACCCGGGGACGAGGTCCGCGACCTCGGCCACCAGGGTCGGGTTGGGCTTGCCGCTCCACTGCCTGCCGTCGCTGTATCTGTCGTCCCAGTACTCAGCGCTGAAGAAGTCCTCGCTCATGCCACAAGCGTGCTGGCCACTAGACGATCCGCCAACTTTCGTTGCCGAAACGGCAACTAGGCGGACTTCAAGGCACCCAGGGACTTGCGCAACGGCCACACCACCGGGAGATAGACCAGGGCAGCCAGGGTTCCGCCGAGCAGCAGCTGGAGGAACGACGGCTCGGTGAACCACCGGACCACCAGGATCACCGCGACCATCAGCGCACAGCCCAGCATCGGCCGGGCGAGCGGCGCGGCCAGCGCCCGGACCGGGATGCCGTTTCGCAGCACGGCGATCGTGTACGCCGGCAGCATCAGGAGCACCGCCACAGCCGCGTGCGCCAGGGCGACCCCCTCGATCCCGTTGAGCCAGGCCCCGATCGGCAGGCAGATCACCAACGCGGCCAGCCAGAGCACCTGCAGCCACAAGGTCGTGCGCGACTTCCCCAGGGCCACGAGGAAGTCGTAGGCGAGTTCCGAAGCGACGCGCACCACGCCGAGCAATGCCAGGAACTGCAGGGCGACCGCGGAGCCGACCCACGCCGATCCGTACAAAGTGGACACAATCGGCCACGCGAACAGGCCGAGCACCGTGCACACCGGCAGCGTGGGGATCGCCAGCACCAGAACCATCTTGCTGAGCACTTCCCGGCGCCGGTCCGGATCGTCCTGCACCTTCGCGAACGCGGCGAGCGAGACCCGCCGGACCACCAGCGAGAACACGTTGACCGGCCACGAAGCCAGGTTGAACGCCTGCACGTACAGGCCCAGCGCCACCGCGCCGAGCATCCGCCCGGCCACCACCTTGTCCACGTTCAGCATCGCGATCAGCAGCAGGCTGGCCCCGGCGAGCGGGATGCCGAACGCGAGCAGCTCCCGTGCCTGCGACCGATCGAACCCGAACCGCGGCCATTTGCGGCTGAGCCCGAACAACATCAGCGAGGACACCGCGTTGCCGGCGAGCTGTCCCCAGGCCAGGCTCCACGCGCCGTGGCCGGTCGACGCCAGCGACACCGTCAACCCCGTAGTCACGACCAGGTTCGTCAGGTCGACTAAGAGCCGGAGGCCTTGCCTGAAGTCGCGGTTGACCAGCTGGGCCACTGGTGAGGTCAGCCCGTCGACCAGCGCGGACAGGCATAACACCCGGACGATGCCGGTCGCCCCCGGGGTTTCCATCGCGGCGGTGAACGCGGGCGCGCCGAACCAGCACACCGCGTACACGACCACGCTGGTGCCCATAGAGATCGTGGTCACCGTCGGCCGGATCCGTTCCGGGTCACCGGGCCAGCGCACCATCGCCAGGCTGACGCCGAGCTCGTTCAGCGACAGCAGACCCATCAACGCCACGAAAGCGACCGCGTACAGGCCGAAGTCGTGCGGGGTCAGCAGCCGGGCCAGGACGATCCCGGTGAGGAACGTGCCGGCCTTGCCGACGATCGTGTTGAGCAGGCTGAGGCGAAGGGCCTTGCGGATCGGGGCCTTGGTCGTGGTCACGCGGCCCGCCGCCGATCCCACCACACGACCACAGTGGACACCGCCAGCACGATCGTCAGCGCGTCGAGCGGGACCCGGAAGCGGATGCGGGTGAAGAACACCGCGAGTAGAAGAACGTTGAGAACAATGGTCCAGGCGGCGAGCTTGTCGAGCCTGTGCAGCGGGAATCTCCGCCAGAGCAGCACTCTGAGTAGAGCGAGCGCCAGAATCGGGTAGTACGACAAGGCCGCCAGCAGGTCGGACGCGCCTTGTCCCTCGGTCTTCAGGGTGTCGCTGTAGGCGAAGTTGTGCGCGACCTTGGCCACGTACAGGCCCGCCGCCTCGGCCGGGTTGCCCTTGATCCAGTTCAGCGCCTCGGTCTGGTAGAACTTGTCGATCTGCACCTCGTCCAGCTTGAGCTCCTTGGCGCGCTGGTCGTAGGCCGACACGTCCACGCTCGTGCCGCTGCTCCCGGTGGCCTGGGGATTGTTGCCCAGCAACAGGTTCACGCCGTTGTTGGTGGAGACCGGGATGAACGCGTGCATCACAACGGCGTTTCGCACGCACCACAGCAGCGGGATGACGGCGGCGGCCACGATCAGCACGGCCAGGGCCTTCTTGTGCCGCCAGCCGATGAACAGCAGCAACAGCGCCAAGGTCGGCGCGAACGACGGGACGGTAATGGTGAGGAACCCGGCCGACAGTCCACTCCAGATCGCCCACGTCCAGCGATCCCGTGCGCGCAGCCCGAACTCCAGCATCATCAGCAGCATGAGCAGGGCGGGGATCTGCGGGTACAACGCCGTCGCCGTGTACACGAACAGCGGGTACACAGCCATCACAACGGCCACAAGCGCTCCGGCGACCGGCGAGATCCGGCGCGCCAGCAGGTAACCGAACCACACCGCGCCCGCGAGGCACAGCACGGAAACCATCCGCATGGCGAAAACGCTGCCGCCCGTCAGCAGATGGACCGGCAGCAACATGAACGGATAGCCCGGTGGCCGGTACGCGGTGGCGTCGGAGCCGAACGCGAACCCGCGTCCGTCCACAAGCGACTGGGTGAGTTCGAGGTAGACGTGTTCGTCCGAGTAACGCAGGGTTCCGCCGAGCAGCACGGCGTACCCACCGGCGAGCAACAGGCTCAGGCCGACCGCGGCGAGCCCGATCTGCTTGCTGCGGGCGTCCAGCCAGTCGAGCACCGTGGTCCGGCGCAGCGCGAATTCGGTCATCGGACTGCTTTCCACAGAGGGGGAAGGACAGGGTTGCGCGCCTCGGCCCGGGCGTGCCTGAGCAGTGCTCCGCTCGCTCCGATCAGGACGAACGTGAGGCCGGTCGCGGTGGAGAACCAGAGCAGGTCGAAGGTGGCCGCCCCCAGCGCCACGATCGCCTGGCACGCGATCAGCGTCAGCGCCAGGTCCCGGGTCACCGGGTCGGGACTGATCGCCCGCACCCGGGCGGCCGCGTACATCCCGGCGAGGAACAGGAAGATGAGCGCGGCGAGCCCGAGGTAGCCGTTCTGGACCAGTGTGCCCAGGTACTGGTTGTCCAGCGGACCGTACTTTTCGGACAGATAGGTGCCGTTGCCCCGGCCCAGCAGGAAGTGTTTGGCGATCTGCTTGCCGGCCGAGGCGTAGTCGTCGGTGCGCCCGGAAATGCTCGGGTCGTCGCCGATGTTGTCGAACAGGCTGTACAGCGTGCCGATCAGGCCCGGCACGACCATCCGCAGCACCACCAGGAAGCCCGCGGCCGCGATCAGCGCCTGCACCCGGCGGCGGCCGGACCAGCCGATCAGCAGGACCACGCCGCCCAGGCAGAGACCCAGGATCGCCGAGCGGGACAACGACACGACCGACCCGGCCGCGATCATTCCCAGGCACAGCCACCACTTGCCCGACTTGAGCCCGGCTTCCTTGGCCCGGTACGCGTAGTGCGCGGCCAGCGGCACACCGATGGCGCAGACCACACCGAACTCGATGGGATGCCCCGTGGTCCCGGCCGGTCTGCGGAAGGCCGCCCGTTCCAGGACGAACCCGTCATCGGTCACCGGACGCAAACCGGGCACCGCCAGGTACTTCGTCAGGTCGAACCCGGCGGCGAACTGCAGGAAGCCGATGGTGGCCACG
>CBIMJO010001036.1:0-4351 GCA_966244135.1 uncultured Actinocrispum sp.
CACGCCCGGCAGAACTCGTCGTCCGCGTCGGCCGACAACTCTTCGCGCACCAACACACCCACACCCTGTTCGCTGAGCGGGCCGAGCCGGATCGCCTGCGGCCGCACCAGGACACCGTCCACCAGCCGGTCGAGCATCGCGCCCGGACGGCCCGCGAGCAGCAGCACCGCGGGCAGGTCGGCGATCCGCCGCGACAGGTGGGACAGGAACCGCAGCGAGGACTCGTCGGCCCAGTGCACGTCGTCGACGATGATCAACAACGGCCCGTCCTCGGCGATACCGGCGCACAACCAGTACAGCCCGTGCACGACATCGCCGAGCGCGGTGGTGCCGTCCTGCTGGCCGAACACCGGCGCCGCGATCCCGGCCGCGCCCGTGAGCAGCTCCGGCCGGGAGCGCAGGGGCCGTTCGAACAGCTGCCGGACGATGGCGAACGGCATGTCCTGCTCGAGTTCGCCGCCGATCGCCGTGACGACGCGGATGCCCAGCCCGGCCGCGTGCTCGGTGGTCGCGGCCAGCAGCGCCGTCTTGCCGATCCCCGGCGGGCCCTCCACCAGCGCGGTCAGCCCGTGCCCGCCCGCCGCGGTGGCGAGCAGGTCGCGCACGGCGGCCAGGTCGGCGTCGCGCTCGATCAGCGGCCGGCTAGCCATCGGCGAATTCGGGCAGCAACGAACAGCAGAACATTGTTACTCCCACACGCGTATGCGGATGCCGAAAGTCCCCACTGGAAGCGTAGGTTAGGATGTTGTCGGAATGTTGTCGCCGGATTCGGAGCGACGGTGGCGGAGATCTGGTTGCTGGGGCCCGTCCAGATAGTCGCCGGTCGGCGAACCATCGAAGTCGGCCCGCCGCAGCGGCGAGCCGTTCTGGCGGCATTGGCGGTCGACGCGGGCCGGGTGGTCACCCCGGAAACGGTCATCGACCGGGTCTGGGGTGAAAATGCGCCCGATCTGGCCCGCCGGAGCCTGCACGCGCATATCGCGCGCATCCGCCGCCTGCTGGAGGATTCCGGCGATTCGCCCGGCGTGACCAGGCGGTCCGGCGGGTACGTGCTCGAGCTGCCGCCCGAGCGGGTTGACCTGCACCGATTCCGTGGCCTGATCGACCAGGCGGTGGCCGCGCGGGACGATCAGGCGCAACTGCTGAAGGAAGCGCTCTCATTGTGGCGCGGTGAGCCGCTGGCCGGGTTGACCGGGGAATGGGCCGACCGTGTGCGGCAAAGCCTGCACCAGCACCATCTGGACACAGTTGTCGCCTGGGCGCGGGCCGAATTGCGCCGGCGGAACACCAATGGACTAATCGAACCGCTGATCGGGCTGATCCGTGAGCACCCATTTCACGAACCGTTGATCGCCGTTCTGATGCGGGCCCTGCACGCGGCCGGAAATCGGTCCGAGGCGCTCGATCTTTACACCGGGACCCGGGCCCGGCTGGTCGGTGAACTGGGCGTCGAGCCGGGTACCGAACTGCGCGATACACACCAGGAGATTCTGCGCGGAACGAACCAGCCGCCGGCCCGGCACGAGGTGACGTGGCCGCACCGGATCGGCATCGTGCCGCCGCCCGCGGACGGCTTCCAGGACCGAGCGATCGAGCTGCGCACCGGACCGGCACAGGTGATCTCCGGGCTGGGCGGGGTCGGCAAGACCCAGCTGGCCGCGCACACCGCCCGGCAGGCGTGGCCGAACCTGGACCTGCTCATCTGGATCACCGCGGCCAGCCGGGACGCGTTGATCTCCGCCTACGCGCAGGCCAGCGCGGAGCTGGGGCTCGGTCCTGGCGATCCGGCGCCCGAGGCGGCGGCGACCCGGTTGCTGGCCTGGCTGGCGAGCACCCATCGGCGCTGGCTCGTCGTGTTGGACGATGTCGCCCAGCCTGCGGATGTCCGCGGGTTGTGGCCGCCGGACCATCCAACAGGCCGGACGATCGTCACCACCCGGCGGCGGGACGCGACGCTGCTACGCGGGCGGGATCTGGTCGAGGTCGGGGTGTTCAGCACGGCGGAGGCGATCGACTTCCTCACCCGGACGCTGCCGCCGCACCTGGCCGACGACGTTCCCGGAGTCGCGGCCGACCTCGGCTCGCTGCCGCTGGCGCTGGGGCATGCCGTGGCCTACATGGTCGACCAGGACCTGACGTGCAGCGAGTACCGCAGCCGGTTCGCCAACCGCACCCGGCGGCTCACGGGCCTGTTCCCGGACCCGGACACCTTGTTCGACACCAACGCGGGCACCGTGGCCACGACGTGGCTGCTGTCGATCGAGGCCGCGGACAAGCTGCCGCCCGCCGGGGTCGCGCGGCCGCTGCTGGAGATCGCCAGCCTGCTCGACGCGAACGGCATCCCGGAGGCGGTGTTCGCGACCGAGGCCGCTTTGCGTTACGTGGGCGTCGATTCCGGCGATGTCCGCGACGGCTTGCGCGGTCTCTACCGGTTCCACCTGATCACGCACGAGGACGGGCTGGTTCGCATGCACGGCCTGCTGCAGCGGGCCGTTCGCGAGCAACTGCCTGGGGCGCGGGCGATCGAGGTGGTCCGGGCGGCGGCCGACGCGCTCGTCGCGTGCTGGCCCGCGGTGGACGTCGAGCAGGGGCCGATCCTCCGCGCGAACGCGGGGGCGTTGCAGCAGAACGGATCCGCCACGATGTGGCTGCCCGGTGAGGGTATCCACCCGTTGCTGGTGCGCACCATCGACAGCCTCGGGTCGGCCGGACAGCTCAGCGCGGCGATCCAGCTGTCCCGGGAGTGGAGTGAGGTCGCGGCCACCCGCCTCGGCCCTACCCACCACGACGCCTTGGTGTTGCGCAACAAGCTGGCCGGGTTGCTGGGCGACGCCGGGTTGCTGGAGGATGCGTTGGCATGCCTGCAGAAGCTCGTGGTCGACATGGCCGCGCTGGGGCCGGACCACCCGACCGCGATCGCCGCCCGGCAGAACCTCGGGTACCAGTACGGCCAGGCCGGTGATCTTCCCCGGGCGGTGGCCGAGCTGACCAAGGCCCTCGCCGATCACACCCGGACGTTGGGGCCGGATCATCCCACGGTGTTCGAGTGTCACAGCCAACTTGCCTACTGGCGTGGGAAAGCGGGCGACACCGCCGGGGCGGTCGCCGACCTCGACGCGTTGGAGCCCCGGGCTCGCCGTGTCCTCGGCCCGCTGCACATGATCACGTTGGACATCCGGGCGAACCGCGTCCGCTGGCTGGGCCATACCGGCGATCACACCCAAGCGTCCGGCGCGTTCGCGGATCTGTTGGCAGACGCCGAGAACGTCCTCGGCTCCGCGCATCGCGACGTTTCGGTCTACCGCCACAACGCGGCCTACTGGCGGTGGCAGGCCGGTGACGCGGAGGGCGCCGCGCTCGTATTCGCCGAGGTCCTCGCCCAACGCCTGCGCATGTTCGGCCCCAAACACCGAGACACCCTCGCCACCCGACAACACCTCGCCTGCGTCCGGGCCCAACTCGGCGACCCCACCGCCATCACCGACCTCGAGTCCACCGTGACCGACATGGCCGGCCTCTTCGGCGACACCCACCCAGCGACCCTCAGCGCCCGCACCGACCTGGCCGACCTCCACGGCCACCTCGGCAACCCCACCCTCGCCGCTGCAACCTTGGCGGACATCCTCACCGACCACCTCCGCGTACTCGGCGCTGCCCACGAGTCGACCGTGCGCACCCGGGAACGACTCGCCCATTGGCAGACCAGCCTCCCGATAGGTCCGCAGTAAAGGTTGCGACGGCTGTCGGCCGAAATCGGCGAGACGACATGGCCGGGAATGCAGGACACTCCCGGGGTGATCGAGTTGCCTGTCGCCGAACTCCGCTACCTGCTGGCCGGCGTCGAACGCGACCTCCTCGATTTCCTTGCCCTGGCAACCGATTGGGCCCGCCACCAGCTACCTCACGGTGTCGGCTCGGTTACTGTTTCCCTGGCCCGCGGTTTGGGTCTGCGGCGAGAAGGGCAGTGATCCTGCAATGTCGCAGCGGGAGTGGACCGAAGCGCATGCCAATGCGGTTCCCACCGGGGCTATCCGTGGTGAGATGAGCCGGGATGAGCGGAGCCGTGGTGAAGTCGTGGCCGGATGGACCGCAGGCGGTGCGGTTGGTCAGTCCGGCGATCGTCGGCCGCGACCGCGAACTGGGGTTGCTCGGCGCCGCGCTGGCCGATGCCCGGGGTGGGCGTGGCGGCGCGGTTTTCGTTGTGGGTGAGCCAGGTCTGGGCAAGACGCGGGTGGCGCGAGAGATCATGCGGGTCGCGACCGCCGCGGAACAGGCCGTCATGCATGGGCGGGCGACATCGCCGTCGGTCCAGTTCCGTCCGCTCACGGAGGCACTTTTCACGGCACTGCGG
>CBIMJO010001037.1:0-4351 GCA_966244135.1 uncultured Actinocrispum sp.
GGCGGTTCGCCGGGCGCGGGAACCGCATCGTCACGGCCGTCTATGGGGGCGTGCACACCATCTTGATCGGCAAGGGAACGCTGCTGCTCTGCGTGTCCGGGATCGCCCATCCGGAACCTCGCCTGTTCACCGGATCCGTCGGTGTCGTGGTGCTGCAGACGGCCTTCATCCTCTTCCTCGCGGCCGGGTCACGGTCGATGCTCTGGTCCTACCGCCGGGTGGAGGCCACGATCTTCGCCGCGGACTCCGGGTTCGGTGCCAAGGACCTGCTGCTCACCGGGTGGATCCACGACGCCTTCCTGGTCCGCCCGGACCACCCGGACTTCCGGCTGCTGCACACCATGGCCGCGCAGGCGACCGTGGAGGTGATGGGGGTCGGCCAGCCGATGGCCGCGCTGGTGGTGCCCGGCGCCGGAGCCCCGGCCGTCGGCGAGTCGGCGTTGCACTGGCTCTATATCCTCGACAGGCTGCTGAGCACGGCCGATCGCGAGATGCGCGACCGATGGCCCGACTCCCGGTACTGGGCCGAGCGTGACCTGGTGGTCGCCCATCGGGCCATCTCGATGGCCAACGTCGTTCGCCGGCAGGGAAAACGCGAAGACGCCATCGAGCTGTACCAGCAGGCGGAAGCCTTGCTCACCAGGCACAACTTCCCCGATGCCGCGGCCATCCCCGCCCTGGGGATCGCCGAACTGCAGGCCATCCGGCTCGGCCGGACCGATGAGGCCGTCGCCACGGCCACCGGCATCGCGAACAACGACCGGCTGAGCAAGGTCATCCGGCAGCGAGCCGCCGTCCTCGGCGCGATGGCGCTGATGAACGCGGGCCGGGAGGGTGAGGCGGAGGCGCTGCGGGATACAGCGATATCGCTGCGGCCCAGCCGTTGGGAGTACTGGCGGTACGCCGCGGCCAAGCGGCCGACCGGCCAGACGACAGCGGCCCGGACCGAGCGCGCTGTCAACCGGATGCTGCTGAAGTCACTCGTCATCGAACGCGCGACCGGCACGGACTCCACGATCGTCCTGTCCAACCTGGCCATCGGCACCCAGACCTGGACGTCCGCCCCGGCCAAGGCAGCCATCTTTCGTGCGCTGATGTTGTGGGAGAAGAAGCGCTACGCGGAGGCGCGGTCGATCGTCGAGCAGGTCGCCGGTCTCCTGGTCCAGGAGGAGCACTTCGACCGCGCCTTCTCGGTCCGGATGATCCTGGGCATGGCGCTGCGGGACGTGGATCCCGTTGGCGCGTATGTGAACCTGTCCATCGCGATCGACCTGAAGGAACAGCTGCGCAAGATGCTCGTCGACGCCGAGGCGCGGGTGGACTCGTCGGACCGTGCCACGCAGGTCCACGAGCGGCTGGTCGAACTGCTTGTGCGGCACCGGGATCTGCGGGCACCCGGCTGGCCGGACAACCCGGAGGCGGAGGCGTTCAAGGTGATGGAGCGGGCCAGATCCCGGGTCCTGCTGGAAGCGCTTGGCAGCACCCAGGATCTCCGCGTGGACCCGACATGGGCGGACCTCGCCGACGAGGAGCACGCGGCCACCCGGGAGCTTCAGCAGGCCGCGGATCTGACGTCCATCCGGCAGGCCCAGCGCTCGCTCGCCGAAGTGTGGTCCTCGATCGCCGCACGCGGCACCGCGGGCGCCGAATACGCGGAACTGCGGCGCGGCGAACCGGTATCGCTGGACACCGTCCGCGCGCTGCTGGGAGGTTCCTCGTGAGCGTGGTTCTGGCCGAGTATCTCGTCACCGAGGACAAGATCCTCGTCTTCGTGGTCAAGGCCGACACCGAACGGCCGCTCATCGCCGAGATCGACCTCGACGCGGACACCGTGCGCACGGAACTCGGCCGGGGCATCCGGGACGGGTCGTGGCAGGAGTCGTTGGCACCATTGGTGGAGCCGATCCTGCGGTGGTCCTCGCCGGACGACGTGGTGTGGTTCGTGCCGGCTGATGTGCTGCACAATGTCCCGCTGCACGCGTTGCGCGCTGGGTCCGGGGCGCTCGCCGACCGCAACCCGGTCTGCTACACGCCGAGCGCCTCGGTCATGCGGTACTGCCACGCCAAATACCGTCCCGCCGACGGCCTGCTGGTGCTCGCTGACTCCGATGTGGACAGACCGCTGTCGCACGCCCGGGACCAGGCGTTCGCGCTGGCCGCCCACGGCAATGCCCACTTGTTCACCGGACCGGACGTCACGTCCGCGCGCCTGGAGTCCCTGCCAGCCCGCCTGGACGTCCTGCACATCGCCTGTCATGGCGCGTTCGACCAGGACGACACCAAGTCCGGCATCACCCTGGCCGGCGGCGGTCGGCTGACCGCCGCGGACATCCTGGGGATGCGGATCGACGCGAACCTGGTCACGCTGAGCGCGTGTGAGAGCGGGATCAACCGGCAGCGGCCGGGCAACGAGCTGATGGGGCTGACCAGGTCGCTGATCTACGCGGGCGCGTCGGCCGTCCTGGTGAGCCTGTGGGCGGTGGACGAGATCTCGACCAACATCCTGATGCAGCGGTTCTACTCGGCGATGCGCTCGGGCCAGGGCAAGGCGGCCGCGTTGCGCGCGGCGATGACCGAGGTCCGGGACACCACGCTGGCCCAGGTGATCGAGTACTGCGAACGAGCGCTCACCCGGCTGGACCCGGCCGACCAGGCCAGGATCCTGGAGGACATCGCCGATGCGCGGTTCACCGCCGGTGACTTCACCGCCGCGCTGGCCGCGTACGAGTCACTGGCACGGCAGGAGACGGATCGCTATCCGGTGCTCGCGCGGGCGGCGGCCCGGTGCCGGACCGCGATCCGGGCGGCCGCGCCCGCCGGGCCGGGGTATGAGCACCGGCCGTTCACCAGTCCCTATCATTGGGCGCCGTTCGTTCTGATCGGAGACTGGCGATGACCTCCTTGGCCGAACTCGGCTCGACGTCCTTCGTCCTGCTCGACGCGGCCGAGCCGCCAGACCCCGGCACCGCCGAGTATGGTGTGCTCATCGAGCAAGGATCCCCGGTGTCCATTGTGGCCGCCGGATCTCCGGGCCGGTTGCCGCTGGTCGTGCTGGACGGCGACCAGTCCATGGCGGACTTCCTGGACTCAGAAGCGGTGACCCTGCTCGACCTCGGCTCGCCGGTCGCGTTGCTGATGCGCGGTGACACTGTTACCGGTGTGCTGCCGGTTTCGCTGGTCGCCGCGGCCCTCGCGCAGGGCGAGTACCAGGTCGAGAGCGAGACCATGGGCCCGCATGGCGGCACCGGCGACGGACAGCTGCCCGGCCGGCCACGGGCCGGCTACGCGATCGTCCACTGTGCTCGGTGCGGTTGGGAGAACCGGCTGGCGTTCTACGACCCGCTGCGGCCGCCTCAGTGTGCCAACCCGGATTCCGCGGCTCATCCACTGGAGGTCCGGTGATCGACTCGGTCGCCAAGGACGCGACCTCGTTGCTGGACCGCCGGTTCGTGCTCAACGCGTTCCTGCCCGTCGCCATCCTCGTGCCGGCCTTGTTCGCGGTGGCGGTCGCCCCGTTCGGCGGGTTCGGCCGGACGATCACGTGGTACGACAAACAACCTGGTACTGCCAAGTGGCTGATCGCTTTGGGATTGCTGGCTTTTCTCGTCGTCGTGGCCGCTCTGCTGTCCGGCGTCACGCCAAGACTGGTGTCCTGGTACGAGGGGTACTGGACCTCGCTGCCGGGTCGTTGGGTGGCGCGGGTGGGCCGTGGCTGGCATCGGTCCAAACTGGACCGTGTCGACTACGACGAGATCTACCAGCGCTATCCGCTGCCGACCCAGCCGGAACAGGTCATGCCCACGACATTCGGCAACGTGCTGCGCAATGCCGAACTGTATCCCCGGGACCGCTACGGCGCCGACGCCGTCATCGTGTGGCCGCGGCTGTATCCGCTGCTGCCTGACCCGATGGTCGCTCGCCTCACGGCCGCTCGCGCCGACCTCGACTTCCTGATCGTCGTCTCGGCCCTCGCCGCCCTGTTCAGTCCGTTGTCGGGCATCTACCTGCTGGCCGTGTCCGGATCATGGTGGCTGTTCACGGCGTGCACCCTCGGCGGCACAACGATTTGCTGGCTCACCTATCGCGCGTCGATCCGGTCCGCCGTGGCCTACGCGCACCAGATCAAGGCGGCCTTCGACCTCTACCGCCTCGACCTGCTGGCCAAACTCGGCATCACCGCACCGGATGACCTGCCCGCCGAACGCCTCGCCTGGCAGAGACTCGTTGCCCACTGGTACCGCAACATCCCGGCCGCACTTGAAGATACGACGCCCGAGCCCGCCGAACCGGCTGTCAAGCGCGCTTTGCTGCCACTTCGCGCATGGTTCTTTGTCGTGGTACTGCTTTTCAC
>CBIMJO010001038.1:0-4347 GCA_966244135.1 uncultured Actinocrispum sp.
TCACCCCTCCGCCGCCCACCCCGACCCGGTCGTGCTCGTGCATGGCGCCAGCGCCAACATGACGGCGAACTGGCAGACCTTCGCTCCCCTGCTCGCCAACAACGGCTACTGCGTGTTCGCGCTGACCTACGGCGTCCCAGCCGGCACACCATTCCCGATCAACCAGATCGGCGGGCGCAACCCGATGGAGCAGAGCGCGGCCGAACTGTCCGCGTTCGTCGACCGGGTGCTGCGGGCGACCGGCGCGGCCAAGGTCGACATCGTCGGCCACTCCGAGGGCAGCCTGATGCCGGACTACTACGTGAAGTTCCTCGGCGGGGCCGCGAAGGTCAGCGACTACGTGGGCCTGACCCCGCTGTGGAACGGCTCGAACGTCGCCAACCTGGCCGACTTCTACGTCCTGGCCAGGATGTTCGGGCTCGGCCCGGTGGTGAACCTGATCGTCGACTCGGTCTTCCCGGCCGCCCGCCAGTTCCTGCGCGGCTCGGACTTCCTCAAGAAACTCGGCGACCCGGTGGTCGCGGGCGTGCGGTACACGATGGTGATGACCAAGTACGACGAGGCCGTGGTGCCGTACACCAGCGGGACCATGTCCGGCGCGACCAACGTCGTGCTGCAGGACCAGTGCCCGCAGGACCACTCGGGACACGGCATGGTCGGGTTCTCGCCGAACGCCACGCAGGTCGTGCTCAACGCCCTCGACCCCGCACACGCCCAGCCCATCCACTGCTCCTACGTCGCCCCCAGTCCCTAACAGTGCACACGGGCGTCGCCCCAGGAGGCGTGGTCGTTCTGGGTGCCGTCGCCGCCGTCGTTCACTTTCAGGGTCAGCGTCCGGACTCCGGAGAGGTCAAGGTCGATGTGCCTCGCCGGGGTTCGGACGCCCAGCGTTCCAGTGTCCACGAGGGACACTCCGTCGCCTTCGACGCCGAGGCCCGCAGTACCGCCGACCTTCTGCCTCGCCACGTCGAGCCCGGCCTCGTCGTCGACGCCCACATCCGCGATGAACTGCGTGCAGTTCGTCAGGGCGAACTCGACTTGGGCGTTCGCGTACATGCCCAGGCCTTTGCCGTACGGGGTTCTCCGGATCGCGATCGGCTTGCCGTCGCCTGCGGCCGGACCGCCGTTGGCCAGGTCGCGTTCGACCGGGCCATTGCCGCTCTGGCCGGTGAACGGCAGGTCGCTGAGATAGAACCAGCCCTGGGGCAGCGGTTTCCAGACGTGAACCTGGGTGACCTGCTCGTCTTCGATTCCGTGGTCGAACTTGGCCACGATCGGGATGTCTATGTACCCGAACGTGTCGGGTGCGGTGAGTTTCCACGTTCCGGTGATTTCCTGACCTGGGCGCAGGGTGCGCACGGTGACCGGTGCGCCGCTGATCGCCCAACCGGTTGGAACTCGCGGATACAACGTCACATCGCGGACCTGTATGTCGGCGGTGAACTTCCCGGTCACTTCCACCGGAGTTCCCGGCGTTGTCGTCACCTGTGGAGTAGCGGTGACTTTGGTGCTGGGAATGGTGTGCACGGGCCGGTCGCAAGTTTTGATGCCCGGATACCAGCGGCACGCGATCCCGGCGAAACCGCCGTCCTTGACCACGTCCAGGGTAAGTTCCTCGCCGGATCGGACGACCCGCTGGTCACGCACCAGCCCGTCTTTCACCAGATCGACGAACCACCAGCCCGGGCCGATGTCCAGCGGCAAGCTGACTGTTCTAGCCGCACCGGAGAATCCGCCACCGAGGAACCACCGATCGCCGCTACGCCTGGCGAAAACCGCGCTGTCCGCCGGTTTCCCGGCCAGCAGACGGGTTTCGTCCCACACGGTCGGGACCTGGTCGAGGAAACGTTCCGCTTCGGGCCGCGTCTGGTAGTCCTCGACGCGTCCGGCGAAGTTCTGGAACCCGGACTCGAACACCACCGCCAGCGCCAGTTCGTGGGCGTCGGAGGTCGGGCGGCTGGCCCGGTTCCAGGCCATCGGCGTGTAGTCCATCGAACCCGGCAGGTTGCGGGTGAACGGCAGCGTCGTCAGATGGCTGGTGGTGAGGTTGCTGGTCTTCTCGCCGCCGTGCACGGCTTCCATGGTCATCACGTTCGGCCAGGTGCGCTGGATGCCGTGCGGGATGGTGGATCCGTGGAAGTTCACCATGAGATGGTGCTGGGCCAGCTCCGGCAGGATCTGGTCGTACCAGCGGAACCGGTCCTGCGAGTCGGAGTCCATGAAGTCGATCTTCAGGCCGGCCACGCCCCAGCGTTCGAACAGCGCCAGCCGGGTTGCCCGTTCCTCCTCGGTGTCGAGTTCGTTGAAGTGCACCCAGACCTGGATCTTCACGTTCCGGGCCTTGGCGTACTGGACGAGCTGCGGGATCCAGCTCGTGGTCTCCCACGTGGGGTCGTAGTCCCAGTTCGGGTCGAAGTACCAGCCCGCGTCGACCAGCACGTACGGCCAGCCGTGCGCGGCCGCGTAGTCGACGTATCCCTTCTGCATGGACAGGCTTTCGCCGGCCTCCCGCCCGCCGGCGAGCCAGCTCCAGAACACCTTGCCCGGCCGGATCCAGGACGTGTCCGCGATCTGTGACGGTCTCGCCAGGTCGTCCACCAGGGTCGATTCGGCGACGGTCGTCAGGTCGCCGACGATCATCGTCCGCCATGCGGTCCGCACCGGGCCGCTGACCTGGACCTTCTCGTCCCAGTACTTGATCCGGTAGCTGCTGGTGCCCGCGTCGTGGACCAGGCGCGCACCGGAGTCGCGTCCGTCCACATCGGACTCGGTGATGTGCAGGTAGGTGCCGTTGACGTCGAACAACGCGGGGTGCATGAACTCCGCGGCCGGTGCGCTGTCCGAGGTCATCTGGATGAACGGGTTCTCGTAGTCCTGCCGGTAGCGCGCCAGCCAGGCCGGACTGCCCGCGGGGACGTTGAACGCGGAGGTCTCGGCGAGGATCGCGCCGGTGGTGCCGGGCAGGTCGTAGCGGTAGGCCACGCCGTCCTTGGCGGTGCGGACGAGCAGGTCGAAGCGGCCTTGGGCGTTCTGGAAGGTGAACCGGGACTCGGTCATCACCGCGGTCCGGTCGAGTTGCTTGCCCACCTTGGTGGCGTAGTGCTCGAAGACCGGTTTCTCACTGCGGCGCACGAGCTTCAGGCCACTGGACAGGTCGGCGCGTTCGGTGACGATGCCGACCGGGCTCGGTTCCAGCACCGTCCGGCCGTTTCGCGTGACGCTCAGGGTCACTTTGCCCTCGGCGACAGCGACTTTGGCGGCCGGCCTGCCCCAAGTGCTTGCCGTCCAGGCATCCTGACCCGCCGGAACCGCGGTGATCAGGCCCGCTACCAGCGTTGACACCGCGGCTGCCCACATCGTCTCGAACCCCCGGAAATCGGACCGACAAGGACTTGGACTGCGCTAGACATCCGATGTATACGCTTACATCGACCGTTCGTCTAGGTCCTGGCGGCCGAAAGGTCCGACTACTTGCCTCCGTGGTTATCGTCGTGTGTGCCATCGCGACTGTCGATCATGACCGCCTTCTGCGGCGTGCTGGTCGCATGCACGCTGACGGCGTGCAGCTCGGATCCCGTCTCGAAGACGGATGTCAAGATCCCGACCTTCGCGCCCGGCCCGTCGGCTCCGCCGATCACCACGACGACCACGACGGAGCCGGTGCCGGAGCAGCCGATCGTGATCCCCCCGCCGGTCACCACGACCACGCCGAAGACCACGAAGAAACCGCCTCCGCCGAAGACCACGCAACCGCAGGACCCGACGTTCACCACCCAGCCGATCCCGCCGCCACCCGCGGACGACAACGTGCGCGAGGGTCAGAAATGCTCGCCCGACGGTTCCCTTGCCTGGAGCCGCAAGGGCCGCCGGCTGCTGATCTGCCAGCACGGCGTGTGGACGCGTATGGGCGGCGGGCGTTAGGGCTTCACTCACGTAGCGGTACGGGCCTGTTCGGGCCGTGGTTACCGTGGGTCGAGGGTGCGGCGTGAGGAGGAAATCATGGGTACTTGTGGATGTTGCAGTTCCTGCACAGGTCCGGGATGTGGCTGCTGCAGCAGCTGCTCGTAGTTTCCGATCATTCAACGGCCCTTGTTCCGCTCGCCGGGATGGGGGCCGTTCGCTGTTGACCCGAACGGCCGATGGTCAATAACGTGTCTCCTACCGCCGCTCCGACCCTGCATGTTTGGAGTTGGCCAGATGCGAAAACTCGCACTCGTGGTTCTTCCGTTGCTCGGTGGCCTATTCACCGGTGTACCCGCCTCGGCCGCCACGGTCCGCGTGACCAGCCTGTCCGCGTTGCAGAATGCGGTGAAAACGGCGAACCCCGGGGACAGGATCGAACTCGCC
>CBIMJO010001039.1:0-4343 GCA_966244135.1 uncultured Actinocrispum sp.
AGCGTGCACCGCATGGCACTATCGGTGGCAGAGCGTGAACAGTTCCTGGCGGAACCGCACATCGGCGCATTGTCGGTGCTGGAGAGGCCCGATCGTGCTCCGCTCGTCGTCCCCATCTGGTACGCATACACGCCCGGCGGCGAGCTGTGGGTCCGCACCCAGCCCGACTCGAGGAAGGCGCGGGCGATCAGTGCCGCGGGCAGGTTCAGCATGATGGCGCAGCGCACTGAACCGACCGCCCGGTACGTGTCGGTGGAGGGCCCGGTGACCAGAACCGCCACGGACACCGAGGAGCTGGCACTGGAGATGGCCGAGCGGTACCTGCCGCCGGACAAGGCCGCCGAGTTCGTCGCGTTCGAACGCGAGCAGATCGGCACCTTCTTCGCCATCTACATGCGGCCGGAACACTGGCTGTCGCTGGACATGGGCCCAGCCTGAGTGTCCATTGTGGTCGTTCAAGCCGGACGGGCAGGGCTGCCAGGCCGTTGACGGTCAGTGGCTCGTCGACGTTGTACGGCAACGAGTTCTGCACGGGGCATCGTACCGCAGGACCTCCTCGACCATCGCGGTCAGGCGGTCCGGCTCGGCGCGCACCCCGGTCCAGCCGCGCACAGGCGCGATGGCGGTCACCGTCCAGCGCCGCAGCGAACAGACCTGGCAATTCATCGCCCATCGCCACAGCGCCGAGGTGGGTAGAGTCGGACACACGGATCACGTCATCCGGACGCTGCTCCACAGTGGACGTTGGCGCGGACGGTCACGTAATTCGGCACAGTCGGTCAAGCAGAGGCAGGATCCCGGCCCGGTGGACGTTTCGTACAGCAGCGCGAGCACCGATCGCGCCGCGCAGCTGCGCGTCCTGCGTACCCGGCTGGACGCCGACCTGTTCGGGCTCGATATCGTGGCGCACGACACATCCGCACCGGTCGAGGCGACCTTCCGGCCCATCACGGTCGGCGACCTGCGGATCGCCCGGTACTCCGGCACTCCGGTCACCGCCTACCGGACGAGACGCCAGATCAGCCGGACCCCGCGGGACGACTACCTGGTCGCCCTGCAGCTCAGCGGTTCCGCGCTACTCGCCCAGCGCGGACGGCGCGTCGAACTGCGGCCGGGCGACCTCACCGTGATCGACGGCGGCGAGCCGTACGCGTTGCGGCTGGCCGGAGCCGGCTCCTACGAGCTGATGACGATCCGGGTCCCCCGCACGCGGTTCGACAGCACCTTGGACATCAGCGCGATCCGGCTGGCGGCCGACAGCGGTCCCGGCCGGCTGCTGGCGCCCTACTTCCGTACGCTCAGCGAGCCGGACTGGGCCTGCTCCGGCCTGACCGGGCGGTTCCTCGACACCGGCTTCGACCTGCTGACCACCGCCCTGAGCGAGACGCCGGCCGCCGCTGCCGACCCCGTCCAGTCGGCTCTGCGGGTCGCCCGCAGGCACCTCGGCGACCCTGGCCTGTCCGTGCCCAAGCTCGCCGCGGCCACCCACATCTCCGTCCGCCACCTGTACCGGCTGCTCGCCGAGCAGGGCATCTCCTTTGGACAGTGGCTGCACGACGAACGCCTGCGCCACTGCCACCGCGACCTGACCGACCCCGCCATGACCGGCACGCCGATCGCCGAGATCGGCGCCCGGTGGGGCTACCGCGACCGGGCCCACTTCTCCCGCCTTTTCCGCCGCCGATATGGCGTGTCCCCCCGAACCGTGCGCCAGCAGGCGGTCCGCGGCACGTGACCGCCCGGCCCGCGGGTGCGAGCCGGGCGGACCGGATCAGTTGCCGCAGACCACTTCCGCGCTGCCGTTCAGCGTGTACTGCGAACTGTCGTTGCGGAAGTACACGCGCCATTTGTCGGAGCCTTCGGGATAGGAGTCCGTGACCGCACCCACACCGCTCAGGTAGGCGCCGCCACCGACGATCCAGGTTCCCGCCGGGCACTGCACGACGGAGGTTCCGGTCAGGCCCTGGCCGATCCCGACATGCCCCTCCGGCCCGGTCACTGTCGTGTAGTTGTTGATACCGCTGCCGCAGACTGCTTGCGCGGTAACGGCCTGCGGGACAGAGTCCAGATTGGACGCGGCGAACCGCCACCGTTTGTAGTACTCCACCGGGTACGAGCGGTCGATCCGGCTGTAGACGGTGTTGGTCAGGCCGCCACCGCCCAGCAGCTGGTTCCCTTGGCAGTCACCGGCACGCTCCGTGTACCCGCCCGGCGGGACCGTGACCGAGTCGAAGCTGTGCCAGTAGCTGGAAAGACCGCTGTAGCACACCGTGTACACGGTGAACGTGGCGTCCACCGTGGACGATATCCGGACCTTCCATCCGGTTCCGCCGTCCATCGCGGTGGTGTTGTGCAGCGTGATCCCACCCGCTGTGGTGTTGAACTCGCCACCACCGGTCGCACGCATGTCCGACGGGCAGAAGACCCAGGCGTCCCACCACTCGTAGGCCTTCACCGTGATCGGACCGTAGTGGTACGCGCCCGCCCGGTACTGCGCGGCGAGCGCAGGCGTCGGCACGGCCTCCTTCTTGCCGTCGGCGCCACGCCCCGATGTGAACGCGGACCCGTTGCCCGCCAACCGAGTCGCGCCACCAGTGGCCTGTTGTACCTGCGGTGCAGCCGAAGCCGCCGACGCTGCCGGAGCAGCTAAGCCACCCGCCGCCAGCACCAACACCCCCACGGCGACGAAACGGCGGCCGAATCCCCTCATTCCCACGCCAAACCTCCCTCTGGGCGGCCCGAACGCCGGCCCGCACCGAGGTTAGGGCGACCGGTCACCCAGGCGCCTGGGTGCAGTTTCCCTCCGTACCGGGAAAAACTCCCGGCTTGACTTGAAGTCGCGTTGAGGTTGCCCGATGGGCGGAATGTGGAGGTGTTCGGGGAGGGGCATCCGGGGAAGGGGCATTTCGAGACCGGGCCGGTGGCGGGGTTCGCGGTCCGTGATCTGCCCGTGGCGGTGGCGGAACTGCGCAAGGCCGGGGTGGAGCTGCTCGGGGAGCCCGGGCCGGCGTGGCAGCATTTCCGCGGCCCGGACGGCAACGTGTACGAACTGGTGGCCGCCTAGCCTCGACTGTCCGATGTGGACCCTAATCCCGGGTCACGCTCGGGTGGTGGCACGGTGCGATGGCAGATCCGCACCACCTGTAGCGCGAACCGGTGAATGCGCGCGGCCAGGTCCGTGCCGTCGGCCGGCCGCGGGTCCTCGTCGGACATCAGGGGGCGTCCTTTCTCTTCCTGTGGTGGTGACCGGCGCTCAGACCGGACAGCGGCCGTGGGTGTGACAAGTGGTGTCACGAAACGGCGGGCTACCCGGTCAGAAGTGCAGACCACTCCAGGAGGTGAGGACGCCATGAGCGAAGCCGTGTTCGACCAGGTCCGCCCGCGCCTGTTCGGCATCGCCTACCGGATGCTGGGCAGCGTCGCCGACGCGGAGGACGTGGTGCAGGACGCCTGGCCGCGCTGGCACCGCACCGCACCGACCCGAGCACGGTGAACAACCCCATGGCGTTCCTCGCGACCACGACGACCCGCCTGGCCATCAACCGGCTACCTCGGCCCGCAGCCGCCGCGAGGTCTACGTGGGACCGTGGCTGCCCGAACCGGTCGAGACCAAGGACGATCCGGCCCTGGGCGCGGAGCAGGCCGAGGCGCTCGATATGGCCGTCTTGCTGCTGCTGGAGCGCCTGCCGCCGCGCGAACGTGCCACCTACGTCCTGCGCGAGGCGTTCGACTACTCGTTCCGCGAAATCGCCGGGATCCTGGACACCACTGAGTTCAACGCGCGCCAGCTGGCCAAGCGGGCCCGCAAGCATCTGGAGGACGAACGGCACACCCCGGTCGACCCGGCCGAGCACACCCGGTTGCCGGCGGCGTTCATGGCCGCCGCCCAGGCGGGTGACTTTCAACGGGCTGGCCGAATGAACGGCGTCGACCTGCACCTCGACGTCCATGGCCGAGGGCGACGCACTCGTGGTCAGCTTCGGAACACCCGCCGGGCGCACTGGACGCACTCTCCCGCGTCCACAGTGGACTAAGCTAGTAGCAGCACTCCACCAACAAGCAGCGCAGCGGCCTTGACGACCTCAAGCACCACATAAGCGATGTGAGCATGGGATCGGGGCGCGTCCTCGCCCGCGAGCACGCGATCGGATCGGCGGCTCAGTCGAGGCCGAACCAGCGCGACCTGGATCACGAGCATCGCGATCGCCACCACCAGCGAGATCAGCGCCCGAGTGGACGGAGTGGCGGTGATGAGGGTCACCACGATGACGAGCGCCAGTACGCCTTCGATGGTGTTCAACGCGCGGAAGACGATCCGGCCGATCCCCAGTCCGAGCGGCACG
>CBIMJO010001040.1:0-4341 GCA_966244135.1 uncultured Actinocrispum sp.
TGCGCAAGCCCGAGGCAGCCACCTCCCGCCTCCAGGTACCGCCCCGCAAACCGGGTTCGTACACCGAGGAAGCGACCAAGCGGATCCAGCTCCCCGCCATCTTCCCGATGGTGGACCCGGACTCGCGGCCCGCGGTCAAACCGGTCGGCCGCCCCGGCTACCCGCCGCCGGAGCCGCCGCGTGCCGCGCCGGTCCGCATAGAGCCCAAGTCCGCCAAGGAACTGGACGAGGAGCCGGTCAAGGAAGCGGCCCCGCGCAACAGGAAGACGCCCTTGTTGATCGCCGCGGCCGCTGTTGTGGTTGTGGCGGTTGGGGTTGCTTTCGGGGTGCCGCAGGTGCGGGAGAAGTTGTTCGGCAAGGACGCTCCGGCGGTGGCGATCCAGCCGGCGCCTTCACCGGTCGCGTTCACGCCTGCCCTCAAGGGCCCCAGCGCGGACGCGCCTGTGCCCACCCCTGATGGTGTGAAGAACGCCTTGGCCGGGCCCGCGTCCGCGCCCGCGCTGGGCACGCTGACCGGCGCGGTGATGGACGCGTCGACCGGGACGATGTTGTGGGAACGGAACTCGACCACGCCGATCATGCCCGCGTCGACCGCGAAGGTGCTCACCTCGGCGGCGGCGTTGCTGAAACTCGACCGTGGCCAGCAGTTCGTCACCCGGGTGGTGGCCGGGAAGGAACCCGGGTCGGTGGTGCTCGTCGGCGGCGGCGACCCGACCATCTCCTCCCTGCCCGCCGGGAAGAACTCCGTCTACGAGGGCGCCGCGCATCTGGATGACCTTGTCGCACAGGTGAAAGCGAACGCTGGTGGCAAGGTCTCGCAGGTGTACCTGGATGTCACCCGGTACACCGGCGACGGACTCGCCCAGGGCTGGATCCCCGGCGACGTGCCGGGTGGGTACATCGCCCCGATCGTGCCCGCGATGATGGACGGCGGCCGGCAGAACCCGGCGCTGGATGTCAGCGCCCGCAGCGGCACACCGGCGCGCACCCTCGCGACCGAGCTGGCGAAGCGCCTCGGTGCCACGGTCGCCGCGAAGCCGGAGATCACCGCCGAGGCCGACGCGAAGGTCCTCGGCGAGATCCGGTCCGCGCCGCTGGCCGAGCTGATCGACAACTACCTGCAGATCTCCGACAACGTCCTCGCCGAGACCGTCGCCCGCGAGGTCGCCAAGGCCGTCGGCGAGGAGCCGTCGTTCGCCGGGGTGAGCCGGTCGACGCTGAAGGTGTTGCAGGAGAACGGGTTCGACACGACCGGCGCGGCGCTGATCGACGGAAGTGGACTGTCCACATCGGACCATGTGCCCGCCAGGCTGCTGGCGTCGGTGCTCGCCGTGGCCGCCGGGCCGGACGGCAAGGACCCGAGGACCGCCAAGTTGCGCTCGCTGCTCGGCGGTCTGCCGGTGGCCGGTGGCAGCGGGACCCTGGAGCCCCGGTTCCAGCCCGGAACGCCGTCCGCGGTCGGCCGCGGCTGGGTGCGGGCCAAGACCGGCACGCTGTCCGGGGTGAACTCCCTGGCCGGGGTGGTGCTGGACGCCGACGGCCGGATCCTGGTGTTCGCGATGATGACCAACGGGACGGCCGCGGACGCCGCCCGGCCCGCGCTGGACGCGGTCGCCTCGGCCCTCCGGAGCTGCGGCTGCAGGTGAAACCGGGGTAACCATTCATGTGCTGTCCGTGGTTGTGTCGCCACGGGACGCAAATGCTGAGGTAGCGTCGGTGGGGTGGAAGCGGCGATGGAGATCAAGCGTGATGGGGCCGGATCGCCCGTGGACTGGGGGCTCGCCGTCTCCACCGGGCAACGGCTGGTCCGGGGCGGCCCGAACGTCCCGATGGCGGAGGCCGAGGCGGCGGTCCGCGAGCTGCGGGAGATCACCGACGTCGCCGAAGGGCACGTGCGGCTGCAGACCGGGCTCGGCGAGGGCCTGCCGCTGCCGCCGGGCGAGGTCGTGGACCGGCCCGGCTGGATCAAGGCCGCGGCCGAGGGCCTCGCCGTGCTGACCGAAGGCGCGTTGCCGCGGGCTTACTCCGGCCCGGTGGGCAGCGTGATGGCGGGCAGCGCCGGGGTGCAGGCCGGGATGGTGCTGGCGTTCCTGGGTTCCCGGGTGCTCGGCCAGTACGACCCGTTCAACCACGGCGGCCGCCTGCTGTTGGTGGCGCCGAACATCATTGGTGCGCAACGAGCTCTGGACGTGCCCGCGCGCGACTTCCGGATGTGGGTCGCCCTGCACGAGTGCACGCACCGGCTGCAGTTCACGGCGGTCCCGTGGCTGCGCGAGTACTTCGCGGGCGAGGTGAAGAAGTTCCTGTCCGGCATGGACGACACCGCCGCGAGCGCGCTGAACCGGCTGCCCGAGGTGATCAAGCAGGCGCGGCAGCGGTCGCTGGACACCAGCGGCACGTCCACCGGCCCGGTGGCGCTGATGGAGTTGCTCCAGTCCGCCGAACAGCGGGAGACATTCGACCGGCTGATTTCGTTGAGCACCCTGCTCGAAGGGCACGCGGACTTCGTCATGGACGACGTCGGCCCGGCGGTCGTGCCCACTGTGGACGTGATCCGGCGGCGGTTCACCGAACGCCGTCGCGGCGGCGGGTTGCTCGACCGGGTGCTGCGCACACTTCTGGGGGTGGACGCCAAGGTCAAGCAGTACGCCGCGGGCGCCGCCTTCACCAAGCACATCGTCGACGAGGCCGGGATGGACGGCTTCAACACCGTCTGGACCTCGCCGGAGACCCTGCCCAAGCGGGCGGAGATCACGGATCCTGAGGCATGGCTGCGCCGAGTGCGTCCCTGATCGTCCGCAACGCGGTCAAAGCCCTGCTCCAGCACACCGATCCACACCGCGTCGCGGTCGGGGTGTCCGGGGGAGCCGACTCCCTCGCGCTGGCCGTAGCGGCAAGCACGTTGACCGAAGTCACAGCGGTGATCGTCGACCATGGTCTGCAAACGGACTCCGCCGAGGTCGCCGAGATCGCGGCGGAGCAACTCCGGCGACGCGACATCAAGGCCAAGATCGTCCAGGTCCAGGTCGGCACCCACGGTGGCCTCGAAGCGGCGGCCAGAAAAGCGCGCTACGAGGCGCTCAGCGAACACGGTGACCTGGTCCTGCTCGGCCACACCCTGGACGACCAGGCCGAGACGGTCCTGCTCGGACTCGGCCGCGGCTCAGGGCCTAGGTCGATCGCGGGCATGCGCGCCCTCGACCCGCCGTGGGGCCGCCCGCTGCTCACCATCCGCCGCGCGACGACCGTCGAGTCGTGCCGGGAACTCGGCCTGGAGCCTTGGCAGGACCCGCACAACGAAGATCAACGCTTCACCCGCGTGCGTCTGAGGCATGAGGTCATCCCCCTCATGGAGGAGGTCCTTCAGGGTGGAGTTTCCGGGGCCCTCGCGCGCACCGCGGAGCAGCTGCGGGAGGATCTCGACGCGCTCGACGCATGGGCGGCCCGCATCCGGCAGTCCGCAGAGGACAGCGGAACGCTGCAGGTCGAGGCTTTGCGTGAGGTTCCCGTCGCGGTCCGCAAACGCGTGCTGAGAAGTTGGCTGAAAGATGCCGGGGTGGCCGAACTCACTGCCGGACACCTCCGGTCGGTGGACGCCCTTGTGAGTGAATGGCGTGGTCAGGGCCCTGTGTGGTTGCCGGGCAGCTTTGCGGCCCGGCGCGGTCATGGGACGCTCTGCGTGCACAAGCCGGATCGGAAACCTTGAGAGGGGAAGGCGTGTACGACGGCGACATCGCCTCCGTGCTGATCACCGAGCAAGAGATCAACGAGAAGATCGCCGAACTCGCCAAGCAGGTGGCCGATGACTACCCGGCCGGCGGCGCGCGTTCGGACCTCGTCCTGGTCGGCGTCCTGAAGGGCGCCGTGATGTTCATGACCGACTTCGCCCGGGCCCTGCCGATCCCCGTCCAGCTGGAGTTCATGGCGGTCAGCTCCTACGGCTCGGCCACCTCGTCCTCGGGGGTGGTGCGCATCCTCAAGGACCTCGACCGGGACATCGCCGGCCGGGACGTGCTGATCGTCGAGGACATCATCGACTCCGGCCTGACCCTGTCCTGGCTGCTCAAGAACCTGCAGTCGCGCGGGCCGGCCACACTGCGGGTGTGCACCCTGCTGCGCAAGCCGGACGCGGTCAAGGTGGACGTGCCGGTGGAGTACGTGGGCTTCGAGATCCCGAACGAGTTCGTCGTCGGGTACGGCCTGGACTACGCCGAGCGCTACCGTGACCTGCCCTACATCGGCACGCTGGACCCGAAGGTCTACTCGAGCTGAGGGAGCCCTCAGGTTCGCCGGGAACCGCACGACGGAGCCGCCCGTTAAGTTCCCGTGTCCGGCGAGGGC
>CBIMJO010001041.1:0-4340 GCA_966244135.1 uncultured Actinocrispum sp.
CCTGTTCCTGGGCGGTGAACTGTCCTTTATGGCCGGTCTGCCGCCGGATGAATGGTTCGCACGCATGCTGGCGGAGGGCTCGCAGTTCACGTATCTGCCCAGCCCGCTCGCGGGCGCATTCGTCGAGCAGGTCGAGAAGAACCCGCAGGTGCTGGACACCTTGCGGGTAGCCATGCACTCCGGGTCGGCCATGCCCGCGAGCACAATGCGTTCGGTGGTCAACGCGATCGGCGGCCGGTTCGGCGAGGCGTACGGCATGACCGAGACCGGCGCGCCGGTGACCCGGACCGAGAACGAGGACTGGACGCCGGCATGCCTCGCCGACGACATCTACGCCAGCACCGGCCGTCCCGTGCACATCGCCGAACTGGCCATCCTCGGCCCCGGCGGCGAACGCCTGCCCGCTGGGGAGACCGGCGAGATCGCCGTTCGCTCGGACACGCAGTTCGCCGGGTACTACAAGCAGCCAGAGCTGACCGCGGAAGCCGTGGTGGACGGGTGGTTGCGGACCGGGGACATCGGGCGCCTCGACGAGGCGGGCTACCTGTACGTCACCGACCGGGCCAAGGACATGATCGTGTCCGGCGGGATGAACGTATTCCCGGCCGAGGTGGAAGCCGCGCTGGCGGATCTGCCTGGCCTGGCGGAGATCGCGGTGTTCGGCGTGCCGGACGAGCGGTGGGGTGAGACGGTCGTGGCGGTTGCCGTGGCGTCGGATCCCGGTCTGGACGCGGACACAGTGATCAGCACGGCCCGGCAGCGACTGGCGTCCTACAAGAAGCCCACGCAGGTGCGGTTCACCGATTCGTTGCCCCGCACCGCGAGCCTCAAGGTGGACAAGCCGGAACTGCGGCGGCGCTGGGCTAACGATCCTTTGTAGACACCCGGCGCGGTGGCCGCGGGATCAGGACGCTGGTGCGGGCCGCGTAGGCGACGTAGTCCGCGCCACGGGTCTTGGCCAGCCGACGTTCCAGCATGCGCAGGCCGGTCGTCATGATCAGCATGCGGGTCATCACGATCGGCGCGAACACCGTGACCACGCCGACCCACGAGCCGCACGCGATCAGCCAGAACGCGAACATCACGCACAGGTCGCCGAAGTAGTTGGGGTGACGGGTCCACGACCACAGGCCGCGGTCCATGATCTTGCCCGCGTTGGCCGGGTCGGCGCGGAACCGCGACAGCTGGATGTCGCCCACCGCCTCGAAGAACAACCCGACGGCGGCCAGACCGACGCCGATCCAGGTCACGAAGTCGACCGGCGCGCTCTCGAACATGGCCACCGTGGTCGGGATCGCCACGACCCACATTACCCAGCCCTGCGCCCAGAAGATGGTGCGGACCACGTACGGCAGCAACGCACCCGTCCGGCGGCGCATCAGGGCGGTATAGCGGGGATCCTCGGGTTTGCCGTGGTTGCGCCAATGCACGTATCCGGCGAGCCGCAACCCCCAGATGGCCGGGACGAGCAGCGCGACCAGCCGGCGGCCGGGGTCTCCGTCGCCGATCGACATCAGGTAGGACGTGATCGCCACGACCACGAAACCCAGGCCCCAGAACGTGTCGATGACCGACCAGTTCTTCGCGCGCAACGAGATCAGCAGCACCACGCCCATCAGCACGCAGATCGCGACGGCCGCGACCACCAGCGCGAGCACCATCGGCCACCACGCCACGGTCCACCTCCAGAGCAACGGTAACTCTGTTAGTTGTAGTTCGATCGGACATACTTCACAAGGGGGGACAGCGACTTTCCCGGACCTTCCCAGTGAGAACCCCGGAGGCTTGCCGGGCCAACACTGTTTAGTGTAGTAACGAGGGACCATCGACACCGGCTCACCGGAGACCGCCATGACCACATCGGACACCTGGGCCCGGCTGCGCCAGGTCATCGTCGCCACCAACGAGATCGACGCGGACACCAAGGCGCTGCGCTCGGCTTTCCAGCTCGGCGAAGGGTTCCACGATCCCGAGCTGGCCGAGGTCGCGATGGCCGACCACACCTTCACCCTGCCCGACCTGTCCTACCTCCAGCTCGTCACCTCGCTGGACCCCACCGACCCGCTGGGCCGCTGGACGGCACGCATCGGCGGCCGGGGCGGCTACGCGCTGTCCATCCAGCACCCCGATCCCGCCGGAGTGAAGGCGCGGGCACAGGAACTGGGCGTACGGGCGATCTTCGACCGCGAGGCGCTCGGTCACCCGATCGTCCAGCTGCACCCGAAGGACACGGTGATCCTGCTGGAGGCGGACGGCATCGCCGATCCCGATGTGTGGTTCTGGGACGACATGGGCGAACAGTCCCAGCCCTCCCCCGACGCCTCGGTCGACGCGGTGGTCGCCGTCCAGGTCCCGGTCCCCGATCCGCGGCGGATGGGCGAGCTGTGGCACACCCTGCTCGGCCTCACACCCGGCGCCGACCCGGCCGTGGTCGACATGGGCGGCCCGCAGCTGCGGTTCGTCACCGGGGACGACAGCCACCACTGGACCATCACACTGCGCCGCGCCGAGGGTGCCGGTGAGCTCCGCCCGGACGTGATCCCCGGCGTCACGTTCGACTTCGTCGACGCCGCATGACGCGACTCGAAGTCTCCCTGGGGCTGTGGCAGGACCGTCCGGCCGAGGAGGTCGTCCAGACCGCCAAGATCGCCGACTCGCTCGGCTTCGGCGCCGTATGGATCGGCGAGATGGCCACCTGGGACGCGTTCGCCCTCGGCACGCACATCGGTTCGCAGCTGAGCCACGCCGGTCTCGTGCTCGGCCCGTTCGCCGTCGCCGTGCGCGATCCGGCGATGATCGCGATGGGCGCCGCCTCAGTGGCCGCCATCACCGGACGCGAGGTCTCCGTGGCCCTCGGGACGTCCTCGCCGGTGGTGGTCGAGCAATGGCATGGCCGCGACCGCGGTCGTTCCGGTCAGGCGCTGGCCGAGTCCGCGCGGGCGACCCGGCTGCTGCTGGACGGCGCGAAAGCCGACGTTCCCGGCGAAGTCGTGCGCACCAACGGATACCGGCTGCGGCTGCCCGCACCGCACAGTGAACTGGTGATCGCCGCGTTCGGCCGCCAGGCGATTCGTGTGGCAGCCCACTATGCCGACCGGATGGTGCTGAACCTGCTCGACCCGCCCGCTGTCCGGGATCTCGTCACCATCCTGCGCGCCGAGGCCGATGCGCTCGGCCAGCCCTGTCCCCGGGTCGCGGTCTGGGTCACCTGCGCGGTCGACCCGGGCGCGGCCGCCATCGGCCAGTTGCGCCGCGGTGTCGTCGGTTACCTTGCGGCGCCAGGGTATTCGGACATGTTCCGGCGGGCGGGGTTCGGCGATCTGGTCGACTACGCACAGACCAGGCCGCATCCGGGCGATCTGCTCGCGCGCGTTCCGGCCGAGTTGTGCCGGGTGGTCGGTATGGTCGGCACCGCCGACGAAGTGGCCGCACGGATCAAGGAGTACGCCGCGGCGGGCGCGGACGACGTCGTGCTCGTCCCCTCAGCCACCGACGACGACCCGGCCGGGGAGAACACGTTGCGGGTGGCGGCGGACCTCCGTGCACGCTGAGGTCCGCCGCCTCGCGTCAGCTCAGCGGGGTGAACGCCGGGGGCCGCCGCTCGACGAAGCTCATCACACCCTCCTGGAAGTCCGCCGAGGCAAGGGCGGCGCGTTCGAGCTGTTCCGCTTCCTCAACGGTGTCAAGGAAACTCTGCGCATAGGAGTTGCCGAGCTGGTGCTTGATCGAGGAGATGGACTTCGGCGAGCAGTTGACCGCGATGTCCCCGGCGTACTCCAGCACCCGGTCCAGCAGCTGCCCGGCGGGCACGAGCTGGTGCACCAGGCCGAACCCGGCGGCCTCGTCGGTGGTGAACGTCCGCCCGGAGACCAGCAGCTCGGTCGCCCGGCTCAGCCCGACCAGCCGGGGCAGCAGGTAGGAGCTGGCGTGCAGCGCGGGCAGGCCGCGGCGGGCGAACGCGGTCGTCATCCGGGCGCCCGGCACGGCGAACCGGATGTCGCACATCATGGCCTGCACCAACCCGAATCCCGCGCAGGCGCCGTTGATCGCCGCGATCATCGGCTTGCGGACGGTGATGGGGAACCAGTCCGGTTGCCGGATCGTGGCGGCCTCGGGGTTGAAGTCGCCCGTCTCGGTGTAGACCTGCAGCTCCGCGCTGTCCGCGCCGGGACAGAACGACTTCCCGGCCCCGGTCAGCACGATGACCCGGACCGACGGGTCGTCCACACACTCCTGGAGCAGGCCGTAGTAGGCGCGCTGCAGGGGGATCGTCCACGCGTTGCGGCGTTCCGGCCGATTGAGCGTGAGGACCGTGACCCCGTCGCGGTCCTCACGCAGCA
>CBIMJO010001042.1:0-4338 GCA_966244135.1 uncultured Actinocrispum sp.
CGTCGCCGCGACGGCCGCCAGCACCAGGAAGTCGACCGCCCCGGGCTGCTCGGTCACTACAGCCGGGGCGGCAATCGGGTCGTACACCCTGATCCGGCACCGCACCCGCCCCTCACCGTCCACACCCACATCCACCGGGCTTTGCAACGCGAACGCCGTGGCCGTCGGCACAGTTCGCGGCGTCACCTGCACATGCACCACCACCCGGCCATCCGCGACCTGCTGCCGCGTGACCCCGGAAGGCAACGGCAGCAACATCCCGTCGGTCGCGATGCCGGACGTGACGAGCACGCTGCCCACCGACATCCGGCCGCTGAAACTGCCCTCGATGCTGAGATTGCCGTTCGCCGCCACGGTCATCAGCGGTGAGACCGTTCCCCCGCCCTGGTACAGCCCGAACACCAGTTTCGGCTGCTCACCGCCGGACACCACGACCGCGGGCTGACCTTCGACCGCCGAACTGGTCCGCAAAGTCAGCGAACCGGACCGGGCCGTAACGGTGTCAGCGCGTACGCCCGCATACTGCGGCCCGATCTTTCGGGCAGTGGTAACCACTCCGGTGAAGTGGCCATCGGTCCACTGGACGTACCCGAGCAGCACCAGCCACCGCGCGGGTGGGCTGGTCAGCGGAGTCCCGGCCGGCGGTGCCTGCTGTTCGGCGACGAGCCGCTCATCGCCGAGCCGTCCGATGAGGACCTGGTAGGTCTCCTCGACCCGGTTGGCCGCACAGGATCCGGTCCCGGCTCGGTCGACGGCGGTCAGGAACACCGGGTACGGCTCGGTCTGTGGCCCGTCGGCGCCGTTGACCTCGGCGAAGTCGCTCTCCCGCAACACCACCGGCGAGGGCACGACGATCTCCCGCCCGGTCCCGTCGACCGCTATCCCCGGCGACACCGTGACCTCGACGAACCGGACGTTGGTGGCCGGGTCCGTGCGCGACTCGGTCGTCAGGGCGAGCCCTTCGGCGATACCCCAGTCGTGCAGGTACTTCGCGTGCCGCGCGGCCGCGCCGCGCGCATGCTCCACTGTGGCCGCCAGGTCCGCGGCGGCGAGGACCTGCCCCTCGTGGAACGCGGGTCGCAGCGGAGCGGTCACGAGGACTCACCGGACTTCTGGGTGCGGCTGCCGGACCGGGGACGACGCTGCGGAGCGGGCTTCTCCGGTTGCTTCTCGGGCGGACTCTCCAGTTCGGACAGTCGCGACCCGAGCTGCTCCTGTGCACTGGACAACTGTCCACGCAGGCCTTCCAGCGCCGCCGTCAGATCCGACACCTGGGCCCGCAGCACCTGAAGCTCCTGCAGGCTGTCGGAGATCTCGCTCGGCGTGGTGTAGACCTGCTCGTGCAGCGGCTTCGGCGGGGTCTCCCCCGGCGCCCGGGTGACCAGCAGGTCCAGCAGGTCCGCCAAGTCCCCGGTCCGCTGCCAGACATCCAGCAGCTTCTCCGCGACCGGCCTCGGCACCTCGCCCTCCGGGAGGGTTGGCCGTGTGAAGACCGGGACCGGCTGGCAGCACAGGCGTTCGGCCAGCTCCCGCAACCGGTACAGCTTCGGCAGCCACTCCCCGTACGCGGAACCGCCGGGCAGGACCTGTTCCCTGGTCGCGGAACAGACCCGCACGACGTCGCAGTCGTCCAGTTCCACGTGCGCCAGCAGGACATCGGTGTCGTCGCAGCCCGTGCACGGTGGGTTCAGCGTCGAGCACGCTGTGTCAGCGAGGAACCGCTTGACCGCCACAGTGAACTTCCCGCCGGCGTCGGCGATCAGCTGCAGGTCGGGGACCGTGATCGTGTCCGTGCTCTTCGGGTCCGGCGCGGGCAGCAATGCAGGGATGGCCACCTGGGCGATGAGAGTCCGAAGTGAACAGTCCGCGAGCCCGGGCGTCCGCTCCAGCCGGCCGAGCAGCCACTGCCGGACCTGGGCGATGTCCGATCGGAACTCGACCTGCAACGCGTTGCTCAACGGCGTGCCCTGGGCCAGCATCCGGACCTCGATGGGCGCGTCCGGGTCGCCCTTGTCCGGCACGAGCCGGGCGCGGGTCTCGGTGACCACCGCGCGGGCGATCGAGTGGTGCAGCGGCTTACCGGGCCACACCTTGTCCGGGTCGATCCCGGCGAGCCGGTCGCACGAGGTGCCGAGCACGCTGCGGGCTTCCTGGATGTTGGCCAGATCCTTGAACTGGCCCTTGAGCTGCTCCTGCCCGGCCGCGTCGTACGTGTCATACCTGGCAACGGCGCTGGCCAGCGCGCGGACGTGTTCGATCAGCTCGACCGCGCCCTCACCGGGCGGGGTGCCGGTTCCGCTGTCCTTGAGCCAGGCCAGGCTGTCGGCGAACCGTTTCGCGTCGGCCGCGTCGAACCGGAACGTCCGCCCGGAGCCCAGGGCCGCCGCCTCCATGGCGTCCACATAGAACTCGAACCGCTGCACCTGGGTCCGCACCGGGTCGGACTTCGCCGGGTCGCCCAGCACGTTCAGCAGCTTGGTGCCCGGGTTGTAGCGATGGTCCTCGGTGGAGTCGCACTTGACGACGAACTTGAACGCCTCCCGGATCCGGGATGGCACACAGCCCGGCGAAGGGCATGGCTCCTCGGTGGCGTACGGCGTCACCGGCTCGACCGGAAGCTCCTCGTACCGCACGAAAAGCCCATAACGGCGTTGTCCATCGTGGTCACACGGATCTTTGCAGTCCACGCCCAGCGAGCTGATCCGCAGCTCGCGCACGAGGGCCTGCACATCGACCTGTTCCTTGCAGTCCAGCACGATGTCGTTGCCCGTGCAGTCCAACGCGTGGCCCGGATGCACGATGACTTTGCCGCCACCGCAGGGATCGCAGGACACCTCCAGGCCACAGACCACGCCCGGACCGTAGATGTTCTTGTTGTGCAGACGGGTCTTGCCGGTCGTGTAGTCGACCAGCAGGCCGAGATCGTCCTCGGTGAGCAGCTGGCCGGCGAAGAAGCGGGGCCGCACGAAGGCCGACGGCCGCGCCGACGTTCCCCCGCAGCCGCAACCGCAGTCTGTTCGCATGATCAGGACTCCTTCACGAAGAACCAGCTCTCGAAGACGTCGCCGCCCGCGCCGGTGCCGGACGTCCACGGCCCGATCCCGGACGGCGGCACGTCGCAGCCGTGCGTCTCGGTCTGGACCTCTGCCGATGCACCGATGACCGGGACCTTGCCGCCGACATTGGTCCCGTCCACCGGGCGGCAGCAGCGGTCCAGGATGAACGCGGCCCGCACACTCACCAGCACGCGGTCGCCGTCCTGCAGGACCTCACGAGTGGTCTGGCGGAAGCGGAAGTGGTCGGTGAACTCCGCGGAACCGTCTGGTTCCTCGAACTTCCCGCCCATGTACCAAGTGGACGCGTTGCGCCCGGCGCCGCCCTCGATCACCTGGATCTCCACCACACCGGGCTTGAGCGTGTCCACCCGCACATCGTCGGAGAACTGGATCACCACGCCGCCGTCCTCGTGCTGCGTGCCCAGCAACGCTTTTGCTTCGTCCACTGTGTACGTGTGACCATGGATCCAGTTGACCCCAGTGATCACGGTCGGCACGTGCTTGCCGAACGGGCGGCGGATGTTCATGTGGATCTGCTCGCGGCGGACCGCCCCGTGCAGATCCACGTCGTCGATCCGCGCCAGCCACAACGTCTTGTGCTCACAGGGTTCGCAGCAGGTAGAGCAGCGTTCGTCCTTCGGCGGTTCGCAGCCGGTGACCCGGACGGCGTAGCTTTCCTCGATGTAGCCACACTCGGTGTCCGTCGTCTCAGCGCAGGCGTCGTTGTAGACGGCCTTGGTCGGCTCGACCGCACGCTCGCAGTAGTCGATCCCCACCCAGATCGTGGTCTTGTCGCGCTCGTCCTCCGGCAGCGACTCCAGCAGGTCGATCCTGCACCCGGCGCGGACCACGACCTCGTTGCCGTCGCAGTCCACCGCGAGGCCGGGCGTGAGCAGGACTGTTGCGTTCAGCTGCCCGTGACCGCCGCCCCCGGTGTCCACTTCGGGCTCGGCCGCCGCCGCACCGAAGATGGGCTCGATCTTCAGGCCGCAGACCACGCCGTAGCCGAGCAGGCACCGCATGCGCAGCTTGAGCTTCTCCCGGAAGTACTCCTGTTCCCGCTGGAAGTCCCGGGCGCTGAGCATCTGGCCGTGAAAGTACCGCAGCCGGCGCAGCGGCGGGGCGTCGAACCCGGTGGTCTGTGTCTGTGTCTCCGTCATTCCCCTTGTCCTCTCAGAAACTCTCTGTGTGCACACCGACGGCGGAGACCACTCCGGCGCTCACCCCGCGGCGTGGGCCGCGGGGACCGGGGCGCAGCACCCCGTCCCGGTTGAGCCGCACC
>CBIMJO010001043.1:0-4337 GCA_966244135.1 uncultured Actinocrispum sp.
TGAGGGCCACGTAGGCGTCGTCCAGGGTGGTCTGGTCCACTCGCAGGTCGGTGGCGATGATGTGGTTCCGGGCCAGGACCGCCGTCACCGCGTACAGCAGGTTGCCCGTCCCGGTCACGGTGAACCGGTCATCGCTGCGCGAAACGTCCATAACTTCCGGGATATCCTTCAGAAGTCGTGGGTCGAAGGGCTCAACGGCCTTGAACCGGATGCGCTGCCGGTTGTCCACTTGGGACACCAGGCCGGCGGGCGTATCGATTGCAATGATCTTGCCCCGGTCGATCACGGCCAGCCGGTCGCACAGCCGTTCCGCCTCTTCCATGAAGTGGGTCACCAGGATCACCGTCACACCGGTCTGCCGCAGCCGGGTGATGTGATCCCATGTTTCCCGCCGGGCGGATGGGTCTAGACCAGTGGTCAGCTCGTCCAGGAACACCACCGACGGACGGCCGACCAACGCGAGGGTGATGAACAGACGCTGTTTCTGGCCACCGGAGAGCTTGCCGAACGGGCGATCGCGCACCGCCGAAAGGCCCCAATCGTCGACAAGTCCTTGCCAGTCCGCGGGTTGCGGGTAGAACGACGCGTACAGCCGCAGCGCCTCACCCACCCGCAGCCGCTCCGGCAGCTCACTCGATTGCAGCTGCACGCCGATCCGGGGGCGCAGCGCGGCCCCGTCCCGCTGGGGATCCAGGCCGAGTACGCGGATCGTCCCACCATCCGGTGTCCGCAGGCCGGAGAGGCACTCGACGGTCGTCGTCTTGCCGGCGCCGTTGGGGCCGAGGATGCCGAAGACCTCACCCTCGGCCACGGCGAACGACACGTCCTGGACCGCGACGGTGTCGCGGTACCGCTTGTGCAGGTGGGACACCTCGATGACGCTCATGGCAAGAGCATCGGTGAACGCGGTGGCACCGCGGATCCACGAACCGGCCACAATGCCGGTGGATCCCGGGATCAGCCGATCGGTCGATACGCGCCGATCCGCTTGCGCAGCCGGTACAGCGCCGAATGCGCGCCCTGCGTGGTCGTGCCCAGCTCACGGGCGATCTCGCTGTGCGGCTTGCCGTCCGCGACCATGTCGACCAGCTCCTGGTCGCGGCGGGGCAGGGCGAGGATCTTCACCGCCAGCCAGCGGGCTTCTTCCTTGTCACAGGCGAACTCGGCCGGGTCGTCCGCCGTCGGCGGGACCAGCCGGGGATGGTTGGCCATCCGCGTCGCGACGGTGCGGCGACGGGCCTCGTCGGCGCACAACCGGGTGACTGTCGAGACGAGGAACTGTTCCAGGCGATTCATGTCCAGATCGTCGAACTCCGCCCCGCGGACCAGGGCTTCGCCGACGATGTCATCGGGGTCCACCGGTGCCGCACAACGCCGGGCGGCGATCCTGACCAGCTGCGGCCGGATCCTGATGCACTCCTGCCAGTAGTCGTCGGTACGCGTACGTGCGTCCGGGACCGGCATTACCACACCCCCGATCGGGCTGTCGCACGCGCCGCACGGCAGACCGTCTCGATGTCGAGTAGTTGTTATTTGAACATATTTCTTCCATGTTTCGATGGAAGCTTCTCGTGGGCAACACTGATGCGGGAGGGCCATTCGGCCCGTGTCTCATGTGGTGAGAATCTCAACCCTAACCAGACGAATCACTGTAACGGCGGTACAGTAGAACCCAACTTCCGCCATTCGAGTGAACCTCGGTCAGATCGCACCGACTCAAGCGAAATACCTAGCGTGGGAGACGTTGCGGCTCGGACTGGATCTGCGGGTGCTGAATTCATTTGCGGTTATTTTGATCGACAGAATTCAGCCGGCGGGTCGCCGCGGCGGGGGACCACCTCCGGCCCCCGGGGTTGATCACCCCGGCGGTGGAGCGACGCGGGGCAGGGCCGCGTCGCTCCACCGGGCGCGGGTGTGCCGCTCAGCGTGGTCAAACGCGTTGAGCGGCACACCATGACGTCCATCGGCGCGACGTCCACTACCAGCGTTTTCATCGTCGACGACCATGAGCTGATCCGGCGGGGGCTGGCCGCTCTGCTCGACGACGAGTCGGACATCCAGGTGGTCGGCCAGGTGGGCACCGTGGTCGAGGCGCTGGCCCAGGTGCCCGAGCGGCTGCCCGATGTCGCGGTGCTGGACGTCCGGCTGCCCGACGGCGACGGCATGCAGCTCTGCCGGGACCTGCAGCTGCGCTGTCCCGAGGTCAGCTGCCTGATGCTCACCCCGTTCCCCGACCAGGACACCACGCACGCCGCGTTCGCCGCGGGCGCGTCCGGGGTGGTCTCCAAGCACCTGCGTGGACCCGAGCTGACCAGCGCGATCCGCATCGTCGGGGCCGGCGGCAAGCTGCCCCAGGCCGCCGCGGCCGACCAGCCCAGGGAGCAGGACCCACTGCAGACCCTGACCAGGCGGGAACGGGCCGTGCTGAGCCTGATCGGCGAGGGCCTGACGAACCGGCAGATCGCCGCCCGGCTCGATCTCGCCGAGAAGACGGTCAAGAACTATGTCTCAAGCGTGCTGGGCAAACTCGGGCTGAGGCGCCGCACGCAGGCCGCGGTGCTGGCCCATGAGCTGCGCCACCGGCTATGAGCCGGTGCTGTTGAGGTACGCGAGCACGGCCAGCACCCGGCGGTTGGTGTCGTCCGAGGGGGCCAGCTGCAGCTTGGCGAAGATGTTCGCCGTGTGTTTACCCACCGCGCCCTCGCTGACGAACAGCTGGGACGCGATCGCCGCGTTCGACCGGCCGCCCGCCATCAGCTCGAGCACCTCGCGCTCCCGGGGCGAGAGCGCGGCCAGCGGCTCGTTGCGGGCGTTGCTGGCCAGCAGCTTGGAGATGACCTCGGGGTCCATCGCGGTCCCGCCGGCCGCGACCCGGCGAACGGCGTCGATGAACTGGTCCGAGTTGAGCACCCGGTCCTTGAGCAGATAGCCGATCGCGCCCGCGCCGTCGGCCAGCAGCTCCCGCGCGTAGAGCTGCTCGACGTGCTGGGACAGCACCAGGACCGGCAGGCCGGGGACCTTGCGGCGGGCCTTCAGCGCGGCCTGCAGGCCCTCGTCGGTGAAGGTCGGCGGCAGCCGGACGTCCACGATCGCCACGTCCGGCGACCGCTCGTCGAGGGCCTTGACCAGCTCAGGGCCGGTCGAGACGGCGGCCACGACCTCGAAGCCGTGCGCCGTGAGCAGGTGTGTCAGGCCGTCTCGGAGGAGGTAGAGGTCCTCGGCGAGGACAACGCGCACGGCACCTCCAGGGTCACGGTGGTCGGCCCACCGGGCGGGCTGTTGAGCATGAGTACGCCGTCGAATGTAGCGAGCCGCCTGCGCACGCCCTCCAGGCCTCCACCTGGGGACACCGAAGCACCGCCGTGGCCGTCGTCGGACACGGTCACCCGGAGGCGCTCGTTGTAGTGGCGGATGTCGATGCTGGCCCGTTGCGCCCGCGCGTGTTTGCCAACGTTGGTCAGCAACTCGTTCACAGCGAAGTAGACCGCGGCTTCGACAGGCGCAGTCACCCGTCCGGGTAGGTCAACCGCGACATGTACGTCCAGAGCGCTGTCCAGGGCCAACGCCCGCACGGCATCGCCCAGACCACGTTCGGACAGCACCGGGGGATGGATCCCGCGGACCAGGTCACGCAGCTCGACCAGGGCCTCCGCGGACGCGTTCCGGGCGTTGGCCAGCAGTTTCTTGGCGGCTTGCGGATCTTGGTCGATCAGCCGCTCGACCGCGCCGAGGTTCAGGCCCATCGCGACCCAGCGCGCCTGTGCGCCATCGTGCAGGTCGCGCTCGATACGTCGGAGCTCTGCGGCCTGCGTATCGATTGCATCGGTCCGGGTCTCGGTCAGCTGGGCCACCCGCCTGGCCAGTTCCGCCGAACGGGTCGGAGCCAGCAGCAGGCCGCCCCACCGGCCGTACAGCCTGAGCAGGGCACTCGCCGCCGTGAACAGGGCCGCGGCCACCACGAACCCGATCACCGGGGTGGCCCAGCGCGGCACCCAGCCGAGCCCGGGCAGCAGGTCCAGGTAGGCCCAGCCCTCCCGCGGCCTGGCCGAGGTGAGCAGCTCCGGGATCCACGACCAGACCCAGGACCAGAAGTAGCCGACGAACGCGGCCGTGCCGAGCAGCACCGGCACCAGGCACAGCACGATCACCACGATCGGGTCCAGGACCAGCCACAACAGGTCCCGCCAGGTGGCTTTGTCCTTGTACGTGGTGCAGATGACCTGGTTGCGGATCAGTTCGTCGGGCCGGTCGTGCAACCGTTTGCCGGCCAAGTACTTGCCGTCCGGCCGCGGGACCGGCGGTGGTGGTGGCGGCAGGTACGGCTCGGCGATCGGCAC
>CBIMJO010001044.1:0-4336 GCA_966244135.1 uncultured Actinocrispum sp.
CACAGCGGGCGATGAGGTCGCTCCACAGAGGCCAGAGCCTCGCGGAGGTCGTCCGGATCGATCACCCATCGCGCGATTCCGGCACGCGCCCACGCCTCAGCGTTCGTCTCGCCGTGCCCGGGCAGGCACCGGTAGCTCAGCACCGGCAACCCACTGGCGCGCGCCTCCAGCAGACCCAGCCCACCGGCGTTCTGCACCACGACATCGCACGCGCGCATCAGCAACGGCATGTCGTCTACCCACCCCAACGCCACTGCTTCGGGAATCTCCCGCGTGATCCGCGCCCGCAACGGCTCGTTCTGTCCACACACGACAACGGGAACGGCACCGGCGGCCAGAACGTCACGTGTCGTCTCGTAAACGTCGCCCACGCCCCACGAGCCGGACAGCACCAGGGCGAGGGAACTGTTGTCCGGCAATGAGAAGGCGTGTTTGGCCAGCTGCCGTTCGGCTGACGACGCGGCAGGGCGGAACTTCGCAGGAACAGCGGGTGTGGTGATCGCTACGCCGACCGCGCCGAGATCGTGCGCTTGCTGCGCGGTGATCTCGTGCACGGCCAGGTAGAGGTCCACACCGGACGCGATGGCCAGCCGGTGCACCGAAGGATCGGTCAGGTAGGCCAGCAACCGCGCCTGCAGCAAGCCCTGTCGTTTCATCCGCGCCAGGGTCTGTGTCGCGAGCGGATAGGTCGAGATGACGACTGTCGCTTGTGGATCCAACGCGGTCAGCAGACGTGACCGGCTGGAGGCGGACAGGCGGCCGATCGCGTTCGACAGCACCCGGCTGTGTTGCAGCCACCCGAGCAACCAGCCCCAGCTGCGGGGAACGACCTCGAGCTGGCGGCGGTAGGCCGCCCGCAGCCGGCGACCCCAGCCACCGGGGATCAGGTGGACGAAGTCGTGGCATTCGACCTGGTGACCGGCCGCCCGCAGGCGGCAGGCAAGTTCGCGGGCGAAGCCGTCATGGCCCGCGGCCACACTCGCGGACACGATCGCGATCCGGGTGGCGGCAACTGTCACGGTCTGCTCAGCTCCTGGGTGATCGAGGCGCGCCCGGACCCATCAGGCGACTGGTCGAGTTCACGGTAGGAAGCGCCAGGACAGCTGAGCGTTCGCCGAAGGCAAGCGGACGGTAAACCTTTGCCCGCAGAACGACCGTCCTGTATAGACCGCGCGGCCGCCGGGCAGACTGGGCCCATGAGAAGGCGGATTGTGACGCTGGCTATCGCCGCCGCCGTGCTGGCGATCAGCCTGTTCGGTCTTCCGCTCGCGATCGGCGTGGCGAAGTACAACATCGACGACGAACGCGCCGAGCTGGAGCGGGTGGCGGCCCGCTCGGCGCTGTCGGTCGCCGACGACCTGTCCGCCGCGGTGTCACCGGTGCCGCAGTACAACGAACCGCCGACGCAGATCGGGGTGTATTCCCCCGACGGCAGGCTGCTGTCCGGGCAGGGCCCGGCCGAACCGGACGAACTGGTCCGCCAGGCGCATAACGGGGATGTGGCCACGGGCGGCAACCGCCACGAGATCGCGGTCGCCATCCCGATCGAGAACCACGGCAACCTCGTCGGCGTTCTGCGCGCTTCGACACCGCGCAACGAGATCACCCTGCGCACGGGACTGCTGTGGCTCGCCATGACCGGGCTCGCGATGCTGGCGGTGGCCATGACCTGGCTGGTCGCCCGCAGAATGGCCGCCCGGCTGGCCCGGCCGCTGGAGGACCTGTCCAGCGCCGCCAAGGTCCTGGGCGACGGCGACTTCACCGTGCGCACCACCAGAACCGGAATCGCCGAGATCGACTCGCTCGGCACCTCGCTGGACTCCACCGCAGAGCGCCTGGGCGAAACCCTCGACCGCGAACGCGCCTTCACCGCCAACGCCTCCCACCAGCTGCGCACCCCGCTGGCGGGCCTGCGCCTGCAACTGGAGGCGGCGCTGGAGTCACCCGGCGCGGACCCCTACGCGGCGATCCGTGGCGCCATCAGCGCGGCAGACCGGCTGGAAGGCATCGTCGACGACCTGCTCGCCCTCGCCCGTGACACCGGCCCCGCCCACACCACCGTGGCCGACCTGGACGGCCTGCTCGACGAGGTCCGCCTGTGCTGGGACGACCAGCTCGCCCTGCGCGAGCGGGACCTGCAGGTGACGGCGGGCGGCGCTCCGCAGCCGGACGCCGCGGCCGCCGCGATCAGGCAGATCCTCAACGTGCTGGTCGACAACGCGTTCACCCACGGCTCGGGCACCGTGACCGTCACCGCCCGCGACGCCGGCGGCACCCTGGCCATCGACGTGACCGACGAAGGACGCCTCGACGACGAGAACGCCGACCCGTTCGCGCGGCGCGGGCCACGGCACAACGGTCACGGAATCGGTCTGGCCCTGGCCCGGAGCCTGGCCGAGGCCGAAGCCGGGCGCCTGTTCCTCGGCTCGGCCGACCCGACCACGTTCACGCTGCTGCTCCCGACCGATAAGGACTGCTAAGTCAGCACACAGGTTGCGCCATGGCCCACGGGATACGCTCGGGCCATGTTCCAGGTGCTGTTGGTGGAGGACGATCAGGTCATCGGACAGGCCCTGGAGTCCAGCCTGCGGCTCAACGGCTACGGCGTCCAGTGGACGACCACGGGCGCCGACGCGATGACCGCAGGCCGCGGCACGGGGTTCGACCTTGTGCTGCTGGACCTGGGACTGCCGGACATGGACGGCATCGACCTGTGTCGCAGGCTGCGAACTTCGCTGCCGCAGGCGGTGCTGGTCATCCTCACCGCGCGCCAGGACGAGATGGACGTCGTCGTCGGGCTTGAGGCGGGCGCGGACGACTATCTGGTCAAGCCCGTCCGTCTGGGTGAGCTGCTCGCCCGGGTCCGCGCTCACCTGCGCCGCGGTCCCGCTGGGCAGGCCGGTCAGCCGGTCATCACCGTGGGTGCGCTGCGAGTGGACACCGCGGGCCGCCGGGTGAGCATCGCCGGGCACGAGATCGCGTTGCGGGCCAAGGAGTTCGACCTGCTGGCCAAGCTCGCCGAACAGCCCGGCGTGGCGGTCAGCCGGGACACCCTGATGACCGAGGTCTGGGACGCGCACTGGTACGGCTCGACCAAGACCCTGGACGTGCACATCGCCGCGCTGCGCCGCAAACTCGCGGCCGGTGCTCGTTCCGCCGAGCAGACACCGGAGATCGCGACGCTGCGCGGACATGGCTATCGCCTGGAGGCTCCCCAGGTCGCGCGGTAGGCGCGGCCAGGGCAAACTCGGGTTAACCGTCGGTTTGCCGGGGCCTGGCGGTGGTCTGCTTAGGGTCGCCTGGTGTGAGCCAGTTGAGCTATCTCGAAGCGATCGTGGTCGGCGCGTTCCAGGGGGTCACCGAACTGTTCCCGGTGTCCAGCCTGGGGCACAGCGTGAGCGTCCCGGCCGTCGTGGGTGGACAGTGGGCGCAGGACCTGAACGTGTCCGCGCCGGAGTCTCCGTACCTGGCGTTCATCGTCGGGCTGCACGTGGCCACGGCCGCCGCGCTGCTGGTGTTCTTCTGGCGTGACTGGCTGCGGATACTCAGGGGGTTCGCCAGCTCTGTCCGGTACCGACGAGTTCGGACAGGCGATGAACGGCTCGCGTGGCTGATCATCACCGCGACCATCCCAGTGGGGATCGCCGGTCTGCTGCTGGAACACCTCTTCCGCACCACGTTGGGCCGTCCTGTCCCGGCCGCGGCGTTCTTGGTGGCCAACGGCGTGGTGCTGTTCCTCGGGGAGCGACTCCGGCGGCGCGCACCCGCTCCGCGCACGTCGGATGCTGACGAGCGGCTGGCGGCCATGCCCGTCAGGGACGGTCTGTTCATCGGCGCGACTCAGGTGCTCGCGCTGCTGCCCGGGATCAGCCGTTCCGGCATGACCATGGTCGCCGGCCTCCTGCGCGGCCTGTCGCACGAGGACGCGGCGCGCTTCTCGTTCCTGCTGTCCACACCGGTCATCCTGGCCGCGGGTGTCCTGAAGATCCCTGACCTGCTCGGACCGCTGGGTGCGGGCATCGGCGGTCAGGTGCTCGCGGGCAGCGTCGCCTCCTTTGTGACCGCCTACCTGGCCGTCCGCTTCCTCACCCACTACTTCCACACCCGCACCCTCACGCCCTTCGCCATCTACTGCGTCGCCGCCGGAGCCGCCGCACTCGTCGTTCTGGCGGTCTGAGAGCTGCGCAGATACCTGTTGGTGACCTAAATCCGGACGCCGCCGTGTTACGCTCAAAGCCCGTGCAGATGCACGTGCATCTGCACTCGATCGGCAGGTGGTCATCGTGCCCGGCGAGTCTCCAGGTCTGTGTCCAAGAGAACTTGTCCGTCCGACACG
>CBIMJO010001045.1:0-4331 GCA_966244135.1 uncultured Actinocrispum sp.
GCTTGAGCTGCTCCAGGTCCTCGCGCAGCGGCAGCGGACGGCAGGCGCCGACCAGCAGCAGCGGCAGCTCGTCGGTGAGCCGGATCAGGTGGCGCCAGACCTTCAGCGTGGTCGCGTCGGCCCACTGCAGGTCGTCGGCGATCAGCACGACCGGTCGCTTCGCGCACATCTGGCGCACCAGCGGCACGATCTCGGCGGCCGCGTCCTCCGCGGCGGCGAACCGGGCGCCCGCGCAGTTGAGCAGATCGGTGACCAACGGGAGGGACGGGTGCGGGCCGAGTTCGTCCGCCGCGCCCCAGGCGATCAGGTACCGGGCGCCGGGCAGCGTGCTGAACACCTCGGCCAGCAGGGCGGACTTGCCGATGCCGGCCTCGCCGTGCACCAGTACGGCCGTACCGCGTCCGTCGGACAGGCTCGAGATCGCGGTGCGCAGCTTGCCGAGCATGTCCTCGCGGCCGGCGAACCGGTCGGCGCGCACCGGGCGGTAGCGCGGCGCGTGGCTCTCGGCCGGGACGCGCATGTTCATCGGGACGGTGGGCTGGTCCGCGGCCAGCGCCGCGTTCGGGCCGTTCTGCAGGATCTGCCCGTGCAGCTTGGTCAGCGCCGGGCTGGGTTTGGTGCCGGAGGCCTGGATCAGCTTCTCGCGCAGGTCGGCGAAGACGGCGAGGGCCTCGTTGGTGCGGCCGGACTCGTGCAGCGCGCGCATCAGCAACCCGCGCAGCGTCTCGCGCAGCGGGTGTTCCTGGGTCAGCTGCGACAGGTCGGCGATGACCTCGGTGTGCCGGCGCGCGGCCAGCCCGATCTCGGCGCGCTGCTCGACGGTGGCCAGCCGCAGCTCGCCGAGCCGGGTGCGCTGCGCCTCGGCGAAGCCGCCGGTCAGCCCGGAAAGCGCCTCGCCGTGCCACAGCTCCAGCGCCTCGTCCAGCGAGGTCAGCGCGGTGGTCAGCGAGCCGTTGGTGGAGCAGCGCTGGGCGTCGGCGCGCAGCGCGTCGAAGCGGTAGACGTCGACACAGCTGTGCGGCACGCGCAGGGAGTAGCCGGAGCCGACCGACTCGAGCAGGCCGTGGCCGGAGCGGCCGGACCGCTTGCCGCCCAGCGCCTGGCGCAGGCTGGAGACGTAGGTGTAGATGCTGCCGTTGGCGCTCGCCGGCGGGCGGTCCCCCCAGAGCGCGTCGACCAGCTCCTCGCGGGAGACGACGCTGCCCGGCGACAACGCCAGCAGCGCGAGCACGGTACGGCGGTGCGCGGACCCCAGCTCCAGCTCGGCCTGGTCGCGCCATCCCGTGACCTGCCCGAGAAGCTGCAGCCTGAGCACCGCGGTGTCGTTCGGAGTCATCTCATGTCCCCTCCTTGAGACGCGGTGGTCCGGCGACTTCGCGACCCGACAAGCAAGGCACGGGCCGCACTAGTCGGTTACACGGAATACGTGCAGGGTGACCGAACGGTCTTTGCGGACGCGACCGGCCGTTTTCCGGAACCTTCACCACGCTCAACATGCAATGCCCATCCGTCCTGGCGACCGGGTCGTTCACGCCGTTTGCGCTCGCGGACATGAAGAAGATTCGGTTCTCGCCCGATTCAGTTCCCATGCCCGAAACACCGTTCCCGACCTCGGTGGTATCGACCGAAAGGTGCAGACCAATCAGCCGACTGTCCATAACGGATACACCCAAATGGACCAGACGAGCCGCACGATACCGGATGGATCCGGGAGATGGGAGTACCACTTCCACCCACGTCCGAATTCCCCGGCGAGTGCGACTAAACCTTTGTATCAGTGAAGAAAGCGATCAGCCGAACGAGACACGTGTGCCGGTCGCCGGGACGCTGGGTGATCGATTGCGTGAACAAAGGACAGCCTCACCGCCGTTGTCCAGCAACGATTCACCTGGCAATCGATCGCAACCGGACGGCGACAACCCGTAGCGGTGGCATAAACCTGCCACATATGCACATGCTTGCATAGTTAATGACGGGATGATCGGCGCACGTCAGCGCCTTTGTGCCTGCCAGCTGGGGTTCTTTCCGCGGTGACGGAGCGCAATTGTCAAAACGGGCAACCACAGAGAGTCAATTAGGGAACCTACCGCATTACGTCCACGCCCAGAACACGAAACTTTTCCGCAACCACCCCACGGATGACCCCAGAGGGAGAACAAAGTGAACAGGAGCCTTTCGGGCACCCTACCCTGCCCACCCCCACTCCCCCACCCGAGCGCGCGGGACCTGAGGACAAGACAGAACGCCACAATGTCTTAACCAGAGGTTCATCCCACCCCACCCGCCAACTGGACCGCCCCAAGATCCACTACCACCAGCCACCATCCGGCCGCTGCGGAATGAAGTCCGCACCGTGCTTACCGTTGTGGCGGCGAGCGCCTTCAGTCCTTGCCTCGATGTGCGGTTCGGGAACGGCCCGGTCTTCCGTGGGCGACGTTCATTGGCGTGGCTCCCGAGGCTGCGGCTGTGGCGGCGGAGGTGCTTGCCCGAGCCTGCCCTGCCCGCCGGCAGGCCCCGCCCGAGTCAGGATCGCGAAGCCCCCACGGCTGAACCGCGCACGACTTCGGGACCTTATGAAGCCAGCGGCACAGCCACGGCCGATTCACGGTCGTGAGGTCACGCAGGAGGTCGCGCTTCGGTTCGCCTGCAGGGGCCGGCGTGAAGGCTGCGGCGGGTGTTGAGCCTGCTCGACTTGGGACCGCAGGGCGCCTGGTTCGGGATCAACGAGTGCACGGGTGCGGGATCAGTGGAGTGCGCGCGGGGCTGGACGTAGCCAGTTCGGATGTCTGAGTGGTGCGGGGCTGGCCGTGGCTCAGCCCAGGTGACCGGGGTCGCGCGGCGAGAGCGTGGTCTGGCCCGGGATTACGGAGGCGCACGGGATAGGCGTGGCTGGCTCGGGTCTTTGGGTGCGGCGCGGGAATGGGGCGTGGCTCGGCGTGGGGCTACAAGGGGTGGCGCGGGATGGGCGTGGCTGGCTCGGGCCAAAGGGGGCGCGGGGATGGGGGCACCTTCCCCAGTTTGGGCTGTTGGGTGGTGGTGGGTTGGGGCGCGGTTCGGTTTGACATGGGTCCCGTCGACGGCCTCGGCAGGGAAAGCGGGCAGGTCCATAGTGGCGCTTGGCTCGAGGTCCACACCAGATCGCGGCTGTCCCTGGACCTGCCGCACGAGCAAGTGTAAGGCCGCCGCCACTCACGTAAAACCGAACTGCGCTCAGTGCTCACCGTGCCCCTTTTGCCCCAGGGACACGGGATCCCTAGGGTCAGGCGGCAGTCGGGAGTGGTCTTCGGAATGCGTTCGTCCTGGGAGCGCGGGTCGGGTCGATGTAGGCGGGTGGGATGAACTGCGGGCTGCGGTTGACCATCTGGATGCTCCACTCGCTGCGGTGCACCAAGCGGTGGTGATGCGGGCAGAGCAGGACCAGGTTGTCGACCTTGGTCGGGCCGTGGTTCGACCAGTGGATGACATGGTGGGCATCGCAGACACTCGCTGGCGCTGAGCAACTGGGGAAGGCACAGCCACCATCGCGCAGGATCAACGCCCGGCGAATGTGGGCGGGGACAACATAAGCGCCGACACCGATATCGAGGGGTTCGGACTTGCTGCCCAGGACTGCAGGGAACAGGTGACAGTCGCAGGCGATCCGCCGGGCTTCCCTCGCGGTGAGGTAAGTGTCCGAGCCGACCAGGATCCGCTCATCCAGATCCTTCACCAGATCCGCGTAAGAGATGGTGATGGCGACCGGGGTGCGTAGCCCGTTCTTGGTGGGGTTGGCCGGGCTGTGGGTGGCCATGCGCAGGGTTTCCACGAAGGCGTCAGCAGTGCGCTCGGCCTGACCCCGATCATCCGTCGGATCAGTAGGCCGCTGTTCGCCCTTGCGGATCACCGGATGCAGCAGATGGGCGTCCTCGGCCGGGAGGTGACCGCGGAAGTCGATGCCACCGTCGCGTCGGTTGCGGGTGTGCAGCATCCGGGCGGGTTGGGCCGGTTCGGGGTCGGGCGGGGGTGGGCCATCCGGGTCCACGATGGCACGGACCCGGGTGCCGAAACGCGCCAACGCATTCGGGTCGTCCTCGGCGGCCTGGGCGACCATGGTGGACTCGGCCAGCGCGAGCTTCTCCGGCTCCAGGTCCGGCAAGTCCTTGAGGGTTTTGCGGATGACGTCTACGGCCTCGGAGCCGATGTTGCCTGCGGCCAGGGCGGCGGAGGTTGAGGGGAGGGCGGGGTCGATGACCGAACCGGTGGGTGTGATGCTCGGGAAGAGGGCTTCTGCTTGGGTCAGGCGGGTTTTGGCTTCCTTGGGCGAGATCCGTAGCGCGTGGATCATCAACGCC
>CBIMJO010001046.1:0-4331 GCA_966244135.1 uncultured Actinocrispum sp.
TCGATGTAGCTGAACTGCGCGCGCCAGTTCAGTGAAGAGTTCTCCGCGCTGGAGACGATCTTCATCGCGATCTCTTTCTTGGCCGGGTCATCGAGGTTGACCGCGGCGATCGCGGCAGCCGAGTCCACGGCCACGGGCGCGTCGAATGCGGGCGACGCATTCACAGTTGTGACCCCAAGGCACAGGCAGGCCGCGGAAGTCATTGCCAGGGCGCTGATGTGCCACCGGGACGGGAGTTTCACCGAAAATCCTCCTTGCAGGGCAGGATGTTCGCTCCGCCGAGCGGTGGCGGCAGATACGCTCGCAGCGAAGCGGGCCCCGCATGGACAGGGGTAACGGGGCCGTGACACCGAGTCAACAGCGTCACGGCCCTATTCGTCAAGACTCTTACCAAATAGAGATGATCATCTACCGCGCCGTGCCAGCGCGTACTGCTGCGCGACCTCCCACGGCTGCACGGCCCGGTCCAGGAACATCAGGCTGTCGAACCGGCAGTTGCAGGCATTGCCCTCCCTGGTGTTCTGCGGGAAACTGCCACCGATCTTGATCCCGCGCGGGTCGCTCGCCGAGGCGAAATAGGGACCGTTACCGGTCAGAACTCCCCATGGATCTCCCTGTACGACATAGGAACCCGGCAGAGCTTGACCGTTCTTGTACAGCGCCATCGCGCCGGTGTTGTAGTCGAATGTCGCGGTGAGGAACACCCATTCATTGGCCGGCAGGATGGTGTGCCAGTCCTCTGTGGCCGCGAAGGTCTGCGACGCGCTGCCGTCCACCCGGCGGCCCAGCGCGACCACCTTCATCACGTCGTCCACCTTGATCAGTTCCAGCAGCGCCCGGACCGCGTGCCCGTCGGAGTCCCCGCTGAGCAGCCCGGCCAGGCCGATCGCGCCGTAGAAGTCGTCCGGGTTGGCTGAACCGGAGTTGCGGGCAGGTGCCTCGCCGGTCACCTTGACCCAGGCCATGATCGTGGCCTGCTGGACGTGGTTGAACGCGGTCAGCGAGGGCATGCCCGGGGTGGCGTAGGTTCCCGCCTTCCAGTCGTCGGTCCCGGCCGTCGCGGGGTTGATCTGCATGGTCTGCAACGCCATCCGGGCACCGTCCGGCACGCGCATGGCCGCACCGCCGTTGACCAGCTGTATCGGCGTTCCGGACGAACCCAGATCCCGCTCCACTGCGGCGTTGTCCAGGGCCGGATGGTCGAAGTCGTAGTGCGCCACCATGTTCGCGTTCAGCGAGGGGAGCACGTCCGGCCGCTGGGTGACCCCGGTGACCTTCCAGATCTTGCCGTTGGCCTTGGACAATATGAACAGATCGCCGGCGTCGTTGGTGCCGAACCGCAGATCGACCCGTTTGTCCCCGGCGAGGTCCTGCATGGTGAGCACCTTGCCGGATTTGTCCAGGATGGACAGGGTCTTGATCGGAGCCCGCTGACCGTTGCTCACCCGGCGCATCTCGGCCGTCTCGGTGTAGAACAGCTTGCCGTCCACGCCGTCGCCGAAGATGTACTTGCCGGACAGGCCCGGGATGGACCGGCCGTGGTAGGCGAACCCGCCGATGATGGCGTGGCCGCTGTCCGCGGTGCAGGACAAACCGGGCGGCGGGTCGTGGTCGTAGGCGGCGACCGGGTACTTGTAGCCGAAGTCGGCGTCGTTGTCGGGCAACGTGTACAGGTGGCACCGGTCGGACCGGTTGAACACGAACGGGCCTTCCCGCTCACCCCAGCCGTTGTTGTCGCCGGCCTTGACGTCGTAGATGCTCTCGATCGCGTGCTCACCGATCACGCCGACATAGAGCCGTTTCGTCGCGCTGTCCCAGCTGAATCGATGCGGATCCCGGTAGCCGTACGAGAAGATCTCGCCCAGCGCGCCCGGCCTGCCTGCGAACGGGTTGTTCGCCGGGATGCCGTACTTGCCGTTCGCGCTGTTGGTGCCCAGTGGATCGATCCGGACCAGCTTGCCGAACGGGATCGACAGGTTCTGCGGGTCCGATGTGGACACACCGCGGCCACCGTCGCCCACCGCGAGGTACAGCTGGCCGAAGTCGGGGTCGGACCGGATCGCGGTGGGGTTGAAGGAGATCTGCTGGACCGCGTGCACGGTGCTGGAGAAGCCCAGGCGCATCAGCTCGCGGTGCGTGCCGCTGAACGTGTCCGCGCTCGGGTCGGTCGCGGTCCACTCGGTGATCACGCTCTGCAGGATCGTGCCCGGCTGGGCCCAGTCGGCCGGCTTGTTGAGCGCGTTGCCGGCCTCGGTGTGGGTTGTGTAGAACTTGCCGTTGGTCCTGAAGTCGGGATGGAACGCCACGAACCCGAAGCCGCTGCCGAGACCGCGGCTGTTGAGGAAGTCGGCACCCGCCACTGCGCCGACGTCCAGGTACGGGATGGGCGTGTTGTTCTTGACCAGGTAGAGCTTTCCGTTGAGGTCGGGGACGTACATCCGGCCGGAGCCGTCCGGCACCTGGCCGATGTAGTTGATCCGCGCGTACCGCCGTAATCGCGCGTCGGTCGTCGGGGGATTCGTGTCCGACTTCGGCATCTGCACGAGCTCGTCCAGCGTGAGCGCGAGGCCGGATGAAACCGGTTTCTCCGGAATCGGGTCGGTCAGCGCGACACTGGCCGCCGCTGCCTGGAGCACCGGAAGCCCCGATACGACAAGGGAAACAGTGACTATCGCAAGTGAACGTCTGAGCATCGACACCCCACCATGAACGTCGTCGGCATGGTAAGCGCTTACTACTACGCGCGGCCGACGCTACCCAGCGGTGCGTGAGTAAACAAGACCCTACAGTTGCCGGCGTGCGCATCTTGTTCGGTTTTGTCGGAGGTAGGGGACATTTCACGCCGCTCGTCCCGGTGGCCGGGGCATGCGCGGCCGCCGGGCACGCGATCTTGTTCGCCTGCCAGCAAAGCATGGTTCCGGCTGTTCAGGCCGCCGGGTTCGAGGCGGTGGCGACCGGCCCGGACTACGGCAGCGACGGCTCGCGGCTGCCCTTGCTGGCACCGGATCCGGTGAAGGAGGACCACGACCTGCGGGAAGGGTTCGCGCGGCGCGCGGCTTCGCTGCGCGGTAAGGACATTCTCGAGCTCGCCGGGACCTGGCGGCCGGATCTGGTCGTGTGCGATGAGGTTGACTTCGGGGCGATGATCGCGGCCGAGCGGCTCGGCGTCCCGCACGCCTCGGTGCTCGTGACCGCGTCCGGCGGGTTCGTCCGGGCCTCGGTGGTGGCGTCCGCGCTGGACGACGTGCGGGCCTCGTTCGGCCTGCCCGCGGACCCGGCGCTGGCGATGCTCGAGCGGCACCTCGTGCTTTCGCCGTTCCCGCCCGGGTTTCGCGACCCGGCGTACTCGCTTCCGGTGACCGCACGGACTTTCCGGCCGCAGGACCCGGTCGAGGCGGACGGCGAGGCGATCTACTTCACCCTGGGAACGATCTTCAACACCGAGTCTGGCGACCTGTTCCAGCGCGTGCTCACCGGGTTGCGTGAGCTGGAGGTGCCGCTGGTGATGACCGTCGGCGAGATGATCGACCCGGCGGAGTTCGGGCCGCAGCCGTCGCACGTGCGCATCGAACGGTTCGTGCCGCAGGCGTCCGTGCTGCCGACATGCCGGCTGGTCGTGTCGCATGGCGGTTCGGGGAGCCTGACCGGGGCGCTGGCGCACGGGTTGCCCTCGGTGCTGATCCCGTTGGGCGCCGACCAGCTGATGAACGGCGCCCGCGTCGCGGCGCTCGGGCTGGGCCTGGTGCTCGACCCGGTCAGCCTGACTCCAGCCGGCATCCGGGACGCGGCCGCCGACGTCCTTACCGACCCGTCTTACCTGCGGGTCGCGGCAGGCCTTAGGGCCGAGATGGCCGCCCAACCTGGGGTGTCTTACACAGTGGGACTGCTCGAGGGCCTGGTTCCTGCCTAGTTGCCCAATGTGCGGGCAGGGGCCTTACCCCGAATCTAGTGTCATGGGGACACCGGAGACACAACTCGAACTCATCCATCAACTCCAGGCCGGCGACCGCCGCCGGGCCGCGGCCGACCGCGAGGCCCGGTCCGTGATCAAGCGCAGGCGCCGCTGGTGGCAGAAGAAGCAGTGACCGAAAATGAACAGCCCCGTCGCTGTGCGTATGCCACCATGCGGTGTGCCTCGGATTGGGTCTGGGATCCCGCTGGTCGGCCGTGGTGCCGAGCTGGACGCGCTGCGGTCGGCGCTGACCTCAGCGGATTCCGGGCAGGCCGGGGCGGTGCTGCTGGCGGGCGACGCGGGCGTGGGGAAGTCCAGGCTTCTCGCTGAGCTGGTCACGACGGCCAGATCTACCGGCGTGACCGTGTTCACCGGGCGG
>CBIMJO010001047.1:0-4327 GCA_966244135.1 uncultured Actinocrispum sp.
GCCGACCTCCTGCCACCACAGCGCCTGCTGCTCGTCCGGCACGCCGTCCACGATCACCTCGGCCTCGGTCATGTGGACCAGCGCGGTGAGTGAGCGCATCGCTTGGGTGACAAGGAAGTTGCGGGCCGGGCGGTGGCCGATCCGGACCGCGTGGATCGGCATGTCGGCCAGCTGCGGCAGGTGCTCGGCGGTGAAATCACGAGCCTCGACTCGCACTCCGGCGTCGGTCAGCGGCTGCACGGTCTCCGGGTTCAGCGCGGCCGCCGGCAGGCCGAGCCACAGTCGTTGCGGGGCAAGGTGTGTCTCGCCGAGCGCGGCCAGCACCTCGGCGGTGGCATTCGGTTCGAGTCCGATGTGGATCCGTAGGCCCGGGTGCTGCCAGGCGCGTTCGGCGGCCAGTTTGAGCAGGCGTGCGGGCATGCCGGACACGTTCAGCACGGCGTCCAGGCCGACGGTCTTGCGGTCGTGCAGGCGGACCACCGGGGAATGCGTGAGCAACACCTGGCTGGGCAGGGACATGCTGCGGCGGAAGGCTTCCCGGTCGCGCACGTCCTGCGCGGGATGGTAGGACGACCATTGTCCGGTGCCCGAGCGCTTGGCCCGGAACAACGCGAGCTCGGTGGCGTCCAGCACGTCGGCCGCGGTCATCCCTTGTGGACGGTCGATCACCCCGGCGCACGCCGATGTCACGTGACCGCCGGGTTCGGCCAGTGCGGCCTGGAACCGTGCCATGGTCGTGCCGACGTCCGTTGATGGGTTCTCCACCAGGATGGCGAACTCGTCCGCGCCCACCCGGGCGACCATCGCCTTCTCCTGCGCCACAACGGCTTCCAGCCGCTGTCCGGCTGTGGTCAGTACGAGGTCGCCGGCCGCCCGGCCGAGACCGTGCGTAACCTGTGAGAACGAGTCCAGGTCCAGGTGGTACACGGTGACCGCGCCGTGCCGCAGCGCGCGTTCGAGCCTGGTGGTGAAAAACTGGCGGTTCGGCAGCCTGGTGACCACGTCGTGCAGGGTCTGGTGGTTCAGCTGACCCTGCAACAGGTCCAGTTCGGTGCGGTCCTCCACGACGGCGATCAGGTGCTCCTCGGTCGCCGACACGGTGACCGACGCCCAGGTCGTCTCCTCGTCCTTGCCGAGCAGCTTCTGTCGCTTTTGGATGGACGCGCCGTCCGGGGTCAGCTTGAGGTCGGGCATGACGTCGAACAGCGTCAGCTCGCGCAGCTCGGCTGCGGTGTAGTAGAGGGCGTTGATGAAGTTGTTGTTGGTGTAGACGAAAACGCCGTCCCGGTCGCAGATCGCGACGCCGTTCGAGGTCGCCTTCACCACCAGCTCGAACTGGGCGGTGATCGTCCGCAGGTCCCGGCGCACGTCGTCGAGCGCCTGTCGCAGCGTCCGGCTCAGCGTCTCCTGCTGGGCGAACGTGCTCTCCCGCAACGCTTCCGCGTACCCGGTGGCCATCGTGCCGAGCAGCTGCACCACCTTCTGCGGCGCTCGCGGCACAGCCACGAGATCCGGCAGGGAGAGCAGCCCGGAACCCAGAACGTCCATTGTGGACCTAAGTGCCTGCGGATCGGTGCAGCCCGCCTCGACCAGCCGTGCGCCGCACTCCAGGGCGAAGTCCGCCTCGAACGGCTCGGCCAGCAGGCCGTCCGCCAGCTCGTCCACCAGCTCGGTCAGCACCGTCTCGAAGTCGGCCGGCTGCATGGCGACGTGCGTGCTGGACGTGACTTCGCCGGCCCACTTGCGGACAAGCCGGTCCCGCCGGCGCGGAACGCCGGCGGGGAAGGGCTCGCTGGGCAGGGGCACGATCATCATCCGGAGTGCCGGCCCATCCAGTCCCGGATGGCCGCCCGGTGGTCGGCCGCGTTCACCGACAGCGCGACGGAATGGCCCGCCTGCGGAGTCAGGTGGATCTCCAGCGGTGCGGTGAAGTAGGGCGCCTCCGCGGCCTGCAGCGTGGCCTCGCTGGCGCAGTTGTACGTGCAGAACAACGAGTCCTGGGCGCCGTTCGCGATCAGCACCGGTACGTTCACGCTGCGGGACAACGGACTCAGGAACGCCAGCGTGAGCAGGTCGGGGACGACGGTCGCGGCGACCTGGTCCTTCGTCGCCTCGTCCGCGACGAGCATGGCCGCGTCGACGACACCCGGATCGTGGAACAGGTGCCGGGTCGCCGGCATCGTCGTGACGTACCCGGGATCGCTGGCTCGCTGGGACAGCACCGGGTCCAGGGCGGCGGGCCGCACGCCGTCGACGAACACCAGGCCCAGTGCGACCAGGTCCATCGAGTGCGTCATCCCGGTCAGGATCAGCCCGTCGATGTCGTGGTACGACGTGGCCTCCAGGATGGTGATGCCCGAGCCCATCGAGTGCCCGACCAGCACCACCCGGTCGAACCGGGCGCCGCCGACGCCGCCGCCGCGCAGCTTCTGGATCACTTGGTGCACCGCGGAAGCCTCGATGGTGCCGGTGATCAGCGCGCTCGGCGGCTGGGTGCTGCCGCCCGAGCCGAGCGCGTCCATCGCGAAGGTCGCGATCCCGTTCGCGGCCATGTCACGTTGGTAGGAATAACCATCGATCGGGATGTCCCAGTAGAAACGGTTGTAGGTGCCGCCGTGGACCAGCAGCTGAACCGTGCGCGGGGTGCCGCTGCCGGGCAGGCACAGCTGGCCGTGCACGGTTCCCGGCAACAGCGGACCGTACGTGACCGGCACATCCGTCTCTGTGCACCGGGCGGCCGGTGTCGCGGACAAAGCGGGGGTACTGGTGAAGAACAGAAACGTGATCACGATTCCGGCGAGCGTTCTCAGCGGGCGCACCAGTGTGTCATCTCCCAGATCGGGGAAGTGATATCGAGCCGCTGCATGCTACTGCGGAGGCAGGCTGGAGTAGGCGCCAATCATCCGATCGGGCTAACACAACTACCGTTTCCGGGCGCTCCCGGGTAGCGTTTTCCGCGCATTCGCGGGGATGTGCTCTGGCGACCATGGTGAGGCGTGTGCGATGAGCGGGCAAGTCAGCTGGATACCTTCGGACATCGATCTCGACCGGGCCAGCCCGGCCCGGGTCTACGACTACCTTCTCGGCGGTAGCTGGAATTTCGACGTCGACCGGATGATGGCCCAGCAGGCGATCGACCGGATGCCCTGGGTTCGTGATCTCGCCCGGCACAACCGGCAGTTTCTCGGCCGCGCGGTGCGTTTCTGCGCGTCAGCGGGGGTGCGGCAGTTTCTCGATCTCGGGTCGGGCATGCCGACGTTCAAGAGCGTGCACGAGATGGCCTGCGAAATCGATCCTGCGAGCCGCGTTGTGTATGTCGAACAGGAACCGGTAGCGGTCGCGCACACCGAGCTGATCCTCGACCCGGTGCCCGGCGCCGGAATCGTCGCCGCGGACATGCGCGATGTCAGCGCGGTCCTGGAGCACCCCGTCACCAGGAGCATGATCGACCTCGGCCGGCCGGTCGCCGTGATCATGGCGTCCTCGCTGCACTATGTGCTCGACGCGCGCGAGGCCCGGCGCACCGTCGAGTCCTATCTGGACGCCGTGCCGTCCGGCAGCTACCTGGTCCTCTCGCACATCAGCGACAACCAGGGCGAGGGCTCGGACGAAGTGAAAGGCCTGGTAGAGCTGTCGAAGACGACCTCGGCGGCGGGCGTGGCCCGCTCGCGCGAGTGGATCTCGAGCCTGTTCGAGACGCTCGAGCTGATCGAGCCGGGCGTGGTCTACACCTCGCAGTGGCGGCCCGAGGGCGGGCTCCGGCTGGTCACCGAGCTGCCCGCGCACGCCTCCCTGCTGGCCGCGGTCGCCCGCAAACCGTGACAGTGCAGGCCGTTCCCGTCGCACCCCGGCGGGTCCCGTTGCTGGGTCACGTGCTCTCGCTGGCGCGTGACCCGATCGCATTTCTGCAGCAATTGCGCACCCACGGTGAGATAGTCACCTTCTATCTCGCCACCCGGCCCGTGCACATGGTCAACTCACCGGAGCTGATCCGGAAAGTCCTGGTCACCGACGCGCACAACTTTCAGCGCGGCGAGATATTCACAAAGGCGCGCCAGCTGTTCGGCGACGGTCTCGCGACCGCGGACGAACCGGAGCACATGCGGCAGCGCCGGATGATGCAGCCCGCGTTTCACGCCCAGCGGATCAAGTCGTATGTCGCGGTGATGCGTGACCAGGTCGGTGAAATCACCGGATCATGGGTCTCCGGCACGCCGATCCGGCTGGATCACGACCTGACCCGGCTGACCCTGCTCATCACCGCGAAAGCCCTTTTCATCGCTGAACTGGGCCGTTCGGCGGTGGACGAAGTTTGCCGGTCACTCGG